>JAGLDO010000079.1 GCA_023145555.1 Bacteroidales bacterium | reverse complement strand
GATTTTAAAACAACAGCACCTGCATTGTTGTTTGCTAATTTTTTTACGCTTTCAACAGAATTTGTTAAACTTGAGCTTCCAATAATAATAGGATTTTTAAGTTTTAATCCCATGTATTTTGTTTGTAGATTCATGGTTTTTTTGTTTTTTTGTTTAACTAAAAGTTTCTTTGTAAATTAAATTTTAATCAATAATTATAGGTGATTGCATGCTTGTTATAATGTAAAAAAATTAATGTTAAAATAAGATATTTTTTTATTAATGACAATTTTATTTTTGGTAAAATTCATTAGCTGATAATTAATGTTTACTAAAATAATTAACAATTCCTTCATGAGTTGGTTTTATTGCATCATCACCTTCCTTCCAATTTGCAGGGCAAACTTCACCATATTCTTCTACATGCTTTAATGCGTCAACCATTCTTAATGCTTCTTCAACATTACGTCCAAGTGAAAGATCATTAATTACCGAATGTCTAACAATTCCTTGTTTGTCTATTAAAAACAAACCGCGATAAGCGACAGGTGCACCATCAAAAATTAAATCTCCGTTTTCATCGTAATTATATTCACCTGCTAAAACACCAAAATTTTCAGATATTGTTTTATTAAAATCTGATACGATTGGATATTTAACTCCTTTTATACCACCGTCATTATGCTCTGTGTTTAGCCAAGCTAAATGTGAAAATTCCGAATCTGTTGAACATGCAATTACTTCTACGTCACGTTTTTTAAATTCTTCAATCTTTTCCTGAAAAGCAATTATTTCTGATGGACACACAAAGGTGAAATCCATTGGGTAGAAGAAAAATATTACATGTTTTTTGTCTATAAATTGTTCAAGAGAAAAATTCTCAACTATTTCATTTCCATTTATTACTGCCTTTGAACTAAAGTTAGGTGCTTTTTTTCCAATTATTGTTTCCATTTTATTTTATTTTTTAAGTTAATTATTTTTTTTATCTATATTTTTACAATTCTCACAAATACCTTTAATATATAAGTGTGTTTGTTGTATATCAAAATTCTCTATTTGTTTTATATTTAAATTTGTTTTGTCAAATGAGAAATCAAATATTTTACCACATTTTATACATTTAAAATGTCCGTGTGTTGAAGTATCTGCATCAAATCGAGCTTCAGTATCTTCAATTGTAATTATTTGAGTTATTTCTTTATCAACAAAAAGTTTTAATGTATTATAAACCGTTGTTTTTGATAATGTTGGAATATGCGGACTTAAATCTTTATAAATCATCTCTACTGTTGGATGATTCATATTTTCGATAAGATATTCATAAATCTTCATTCTTTGATACGAAGGTTTAATTCCTACGTTAGTTAGATAATTTTCTATATTTTGTATTTGTTCCATTTCTGTAATTGTTACAATTATAAAATCATTACAAATATAATACAAGAAATATTAAAAAGCAAATTTTTTTTTATTAGCTAATTATCTGTTATATACCTCAATGTTTATTAGATTACAAACCAATATAAGGAATAATCGTAATCAAATTTTGAGTTCTTTTTACTAAGTATTAAATTTGCCAACAAACTTTTAAGATTATTTATTATAGAAATTTTAATTAGTTTTATATTTTTCATAAAAAAATAGCATAAAATGAATATTAAAAAGATTATTTTTGGACTAATAATTATGTTTCTTTTTGTTAATATAATTGCAATTAACAAGAAACCCTGTCCAAATAATATTAATAAAAGTAGTCAAAGAGGTTCAGATTATTGGAAATGGGAGCCCTATGCAACACTTAATGTTAAGAATGAGCCTTTGATAGTTTTATACTATGGAATTAGAAGCAAAGGGTATAATGGTCAAGTTAAATGGCGACTAAATAATTTAACAAAAAGGACTTTATATAATATTTCAATTAATAATATTAAATACACGTTGTTTAACAACTCTAAAGTAAAAATTTCAACACATAGTTTTATCAATTATTATGTTTATGCGGGCAATAATATATATACTAAGCCTGATAAAATAAATTCTGATGAAAATAAAACGTTGAAATTAAAGTTGATAAATATAGAATCCCCTGAAATATCTTTCTCTCTTAGCAAAGATGGTAAAATTTTAGATTGGAATAAATTGGGTGAGGTTGAGATTGAATATGAATATTAATAATTTATTGTTCCAAATTCTTAATATTAAAAATAAAAAATTAAATTCGCGGTTAATATTAATAAATTTACGATATGCAAGATAAGTGGGCTTTATTCCAAAAATTTTTAATTACTGAAAATGCTAAAATTGACCTTACTGATTTTATCATTAACTCAGTTATAATAGTTGTTTTAGCATTAATTTTAGAAATAACTTATACAAAATGTGCCAAAAGTTTGTCGAATCGAAAGCTGTTTGCAAGTAATTTTTTGTTAATTGCATTTACTACAATGCTTATTATTGTTATTGTTAAATCGTCATTGGCATTGTCTCTAGGTTTGGTTGGTGCTCTATCAATTGTAAGATTTCGATCAGCAGTGAAAGAGCCTGAAGAATTAGCATATTTGTTTCTAACTATTTCAATAGGCTTGGGGCTTGGAGCTAACCAACGAATCATTACAGTTTTAGCCTACGTTATTATTATGTCGATAATTTGGATAAGATATTTTATCGCAAAAAAAAGTCAGCAACAAAATTTGTTTATAACTATTTATAGCAAAGAACCTATTTCTGTGCATCTTGATGATATATTAGCAATAATTCATCAATTTTTTAAAGCGGTTGAGTTAAAGCGTTACGATGAAGATAAAGAATTTATTGAGACTTCTTTTTTAGTTGAGATTACAAAAACCGCCAAACTTCAAGCATGTAAAAACAAATTGCAGCAATTGTCCGATTCTGTAAAAGTAAGTTTTGTCGATAATAAAAATTATTAATGCTAAAAGAATATACACAACAGACGAAGAGTAGGTTTGAAAGAAAATTCACGATTAGCAGACTCTCAAAGCAAGAGATTGAATTAGTTATTAAGCAAAATTCAGCTTTATTTTCCGAAATTTTCCATCAACGGTATATCAATAACATATATCTCGACACTCCAAATTTAACATTCTTTTTCGATAACAACATTGGTAAAAGTAATCGTAAAAAAATTAGAATTCGTTGGTATGGCGATATGTTTGGAATAATTTCTCACCCCATTTTAGAATTTAAAATAAAAACAGGTGCTGCCGGCAGAAAATTGTCTTTTCCTTTAAAATCGTTTAATTTTGATAAAAATTTTTCAATTGATTCGTTAAAACAGGTATTTCATAATTCCAATTTGCCTCTGTGGGTTTTAAATCAATTAAATGTTCTTGAGCCAACTTTAGCAAATCGTTATAAACGTAAATATTTCCGTTCTTTCGACAAGAATTTCCGTATAACAATCGATTCCGATATTACTTATGCTAATATTACATCCCGAATAAATACTTTTGCT
>JAGLDO010000078.1 GCA_023145555.1 Bacteroidales bacterium | reverse complement strand
ATTACATTAATTTTACCTTTATGCATTTTAATAATTCCATAACTAACAGATAAGCCTAAACCTGTTCCTTTACCAACACCTTTTGTTGTATAGAAAGGGACAAAAAGCTTATCAATCCCTTCTTGAGATATTCCTGGACCTGTGTCAGCAATTGTAAATTTAATATTATCATCAACATCTTCACAAGTAAAAGTAATCTCGCCTACTCCATTCATTGCTTCAATGGCATTTTTCATCATATTTGTACTTACCTGAAGAATTTGATTTTCATCTATGTAAATAGCATTATCTTTAACATCATTAACTACAGAAACAGTAACTTTTTCAGGAACAATAACACTCTTTATTGTTTTTTCAATAAACTTGTCAACATTAGTCTTTTTAAGAATAACTTGTTGTTGTCGGGCAAAATTTAGCAAGTTTGAAACAATATCTTTACATCTATCAGCCTGAGTAGAAATTAATTCTAAATCAGAATAGAATAGAGAATCTTTTTCTGCTTCATCTTTTAATATATGTGCATACATTAAAATTATACCTAAAGGATTATTTAATTCGTGAGCAATACCTGCAGAAAGCTGTCCCATGGTTGCGAGTTTTTCCGACTGTTTTAACGCAAGTTTAGCATGAGCAAGCTGTTCGTTTGATTTTTCAAGCTCTACAAGGAAATTGTGAATATTTTCTGTCGTAATTAAGTACACAAGAATTGAGAATAGAATAATAATAATAAGCCCAATTATTACTGAAGAAAACATTATATCTTTAAATAATTGTTCTGTTTCGTATTTTTCATCCAGGCAGGCAGAAATATATAATTTAAAATCGGGGAAATAGTCAAAAGCATAAATTTTCATTCTATTGTCGATAGGAGATTTAAGTCTAACAACACCATTTTTGTATTTTTTTATATATTTAATAATTTTTTTATCATTCCAGTTTTCTCCTTCTGCAAGTTTGTGCATTACCATTAAACCATTTTCGTCAAAAGCAAAAGGATAACTATCTTTTCCAATTTTAAGCTCATATATTTTTTTCCTTAAAATATTCAAATCTTTTTCCTTATCTCCAACATAAATCATCCCAATAATTTTATTGTTATATTTTATTGACTCATATGCAGTTATATACCAGTCATTAACAACATAAGCACGTCCAAAAAAAGTTTCACCTTGCTCAATCGCTTTCACAACAGGAGAGTTATGAGAAATATAAGTGCATAAAGCTCTTGTACCGTCTTTTTTTAAAACATTTGTTGAAATCCTGATATAACCGATTTTTGCTTTTTGAAAAATTGTAGCTGTACCCCCAAATAGTTTTTGTGATTTATCAACTAAACAGTTACTATTTTGAATTAATTTACCATCGCAATACCATTTATTAAGAGAAATTGTGGTTTTTTGTTTTGTAATTTGGTTGCAAACTTCCATTTCAAGTTTATTATTACCAACATATAATTCCTTTGAATAGAATAATTCATGTGCAACTTTTAAGTCATTCTTTACTTTTTCTAATTTTAATGTTCGTTCGCGTTCAAACATTTTTTTTATAGTCTTAACCTCAAGTGTTAAGTCTCGTTCTATTATTTTATCAATAGCATATTTTGTTTTATTTATTGAAAAATAATTAGTTATAATTATCGATATAATTATTCCTGTTACAATAGGAAGTAACAATTTAAATTTAATCGATAAATTTGAGAACCAATTCCTAAATCTTTTTGTTGACATAACCCTAAGTTTTATTCCTGTTCAATCGCTCTATCTATTAATTTTTGAGGTATTTCTTTGCTTGATTTCGCACCAAGCTTCTTTATTGTTTCTATTTTATGTATTAAATTACCCGATCCTTCCGATAATTTTTTCATCGACAATTTATAGCTGTTTTGAGTTGAATCTAACTTTTTTCCTACATCAATCAAATCGTTTAGTAAACCTACAAATTTATCATATAAGGCACCACTTTGTCGTGCTATTTCAATAGCATTTTTAGTTTGATTTTCTTGTTTCCATATTGAAGCAACTGTCATTAATGTGGCAATTAATGTTGACGGGCTTACAATAACAATTTTATTATTCCATGCATAGTTAAAAATATTTTTATCCTCTTGAATTGCAATACTGAAAGAAGCCTCAATAGGTACAAAAAGTAAAACATATTCAGGGGTATTTAATCCTTCTAATAACTGGTATTTCTTTTCGCTTAACTCTTTAATATGATTTTTTATAGAAGTCAGATGTTCTTTTATATATTTTTCTTTTTCCGCTTCTGTTTCTGCATTAACCCAATGCTCGTATGCAACAAGTGATACTTTAGAATCAATAATAATATTCTTTTTGTCTGGCAGATAAACTACTACATCCGGTTGATAACGAGAGCCTTTATCATCTTTAATACTTACTTGTGTCTTATATTCCTCATCTTTTATTAATCCGGAGTTTTCAAGTATTCTATCTAAAATCATTTCGCCCCAATTTCCTTGTTTCTTCACATCTCCTTTTAGAGCTTTTGTTAGATTGCTTGCCTCTAAACTAATCCGATTGTTTAAATCATGAAGTTTGAGCAGCTCAGCTTGCAATGCAGTTTGGTCCTTCAACCCCTTTTCGTAAGTATCGTCAATCTTTTTTTCAAAATCTTTTATCTTCTCATTTAATGGATGTAAGATTTCATCGATGTTTGTTTTGTTTTGCTGAGTAAATTTTTGTGACTTTTCCTCAAAAATTTTATTTGCCAAATTTTCAAATTCAGTATTGAATTTTTTATATAATTGCTCAAGTTCTGCTTTTTGTTCATCCAATTTTGTATTAAGATTTTTATAATCAGCATCTTTTGCAGATAGCTTTGAGTTCAATACAATAATATTTGTTCTTGCTGTCTCTAACTCTTTTCTCATGCTGTTAAGCTCGTTTTGTAAGTCAAAACCTCTCTGTTCATTTATTATTTTCTCATTACTTAATTGGTTTAATTGTGATTTGAAAATTTCATTTTTCGAAACCCAGTCCTTTTTATTCTTATCAAACTTTAATTTTATTATGATAAATGTTAAAATCGTACCGGTTAAGAATCCAATTATTATCCCTGTTATCATTATATTAGATATGTATTAAATTTAGATTAGATTTAAAATTTTTTCAAGTTCTATAGAATCAATCTCATCAAAAGAATTTAATGTTTTGCTGTCAATATCAAGAGCACCAATTATTTCACCATTTTTATTTCTAAATGGTATAGCAATTTCAGATTTTGACCTAGAATCGCAAGTAATATGTCCTCCAAATTTTTTAACGTCTTTAACAATAATTGTTTGCTCATAATTTATGCATTTCCAACAAACACCCACATCTTTTTTTAGTTCTTGACATGCTACAGGTCCTTGATACATTTTCACTATCAGCTCCCCTTTTTTAATAAAATAGAAACCTGTCCAGAAAAAATAATCAATCTTATGATGTAATATAGCTATCACTGTCGCCATATGAGCTTCATAATCATTACTTTTTGTTAATAGGCTCGCAAGTTGAGTATAAATACGTTTATATCTATTCCTTTTTTTATTACCATCCATTATTATAATTTGTTAAAGATTATTACCAAATTTAATAAAAAATACATTTCTTATATATATAAGAATACATAAAAATTCAAAAATACAAAAAAACTGCTTATTTAATAGAGTAATTTTAATTGAATTTTAATAGTTTCAAATTAATTTAATAATCATATTAATAAAATTTAAACCCCAATCGTTTATATAATAAATGGTTA
>JAGLDO010000077.1 GCA_023145555.1 Bacteroidales bacterium | reverse complement strand
GGTCATCTTTTAGGTGCTGCCGGTGCAATTGAAGCAATTGCCTCAATACTTGCAACTAAAAACAACATTATTCCTCCAACAATAAATCAATTTAATCTCGATCCTGAAATTGACAGAAATTTAGATTTTACATTTCACAAAGCAAAAGAAAAAACTGTTAATTATGCAATGAGTAATACTTTTGGTTTTGGAGGCCATAATGCTACGATATTATTTAAAAAATTTAATCAATAGTTAGTGCATTTAGGAATAAATTCCTTTTTTAAAAGTTTTTTTCTTTCATTCAACAAATTTTATAGCTCAATAAAATACATTGTTGGATTCAGACCTTCTAATCTCAAACTTTATCGAATTGCTCTTATTCATAAATCTGCATCAATAATTTCTGAAGACGGGTCTCTTATTAATAATGAGCGCCTTGAATTTCTTGGCGATGCTATTTTTGATGCAATTATCGCAGAATATCTTTATAATCAATTCTCAGATAAAAATGAGGGGTTTTTAACAAAACTAAGATCAAACATAGTAAACGGCGAACACGAATCTTATCTATCTGAAAAAATAGGATTAAACAAACTGATAATTTCAAATATCTCCAATTCAAAATATTCAAAACATTTATATGAAGATGTTTTTGAAGCTTTTATTGGTGCTGTTTTTTTAGATAAAGGATATGAAACAACTAAAAATTTTATTCTAAACAAAATAATTAAACAACACATTGACATAAAAAAACTTGCATCAACCGACACAAATTATAAAAGCAAACTTGTTGAGTGGTCACAAAAAGACAAAAAACCAATATTTTTTGATACTGCTTTAGATAAATCAAGAATAAATTCTGACGAAGCATTGTTTGTTTCACATATTAAAATTGAAGATAAAATTTTTGGAGAGGGCTTTGGTTCGTCGAAAAAAGAAGCCGAACAAAATGCAGCAAAAAAAACATTACAAAACATTGGTGTCTGAGAGCTTAGCTTCTTTTGATTAATTGTCTACAACACAAAAAAAACAATTTGATTGAAAAGCAAAATTAACGATATTTACATAAATTTTTATTTTGAAAAAAATCAAACTAACATATAAACCCGATTATGATTTTGTTTTAATCGGCATTTCTTCACATGAAAACGATTATAAAATAGCCTGGTCGATAAACAACATTCTTAATATAAATCTTTCAAAAAAAAAAGATATTACAGTTTTTAATAAAAAATACTCCGAAACTCAATCTTTTTCTGTTTTTTCACACAATGACGAAACAAGATTAGTTTTATACAATTTAATTTCAAACCGTTGCGAAAATGGTTTTTTAATACAAGAATTTAATATGTTTGATTTTTTTATTCAAATATATGGAGAACAGTCAGAATCTTATATAAAAAAACTGTTGAACAAATTAAAAAAAGATAATAATATTATTCTTGCAGGCAAATTAGATTTAAGTAAAATCAAATCTGCAGGAAAGTTGTTATTTTAACAGCAAATTAAAATGCTGCTAACAATAAATCAATATCACGAGAAGGCAAGTTAAATTTATCTCCCATTTCTTGTTTGGTTAAAATACCGTTAAAAACATAAACACCATTTCGCAACCCAAGATTGTTTTTAACAACTTGTTTAATGCCTCCTGCTTCACTAATACTCATCAATATAGAACCGAAAATATTACTTAGCGCATATGAGGCCGTTCGAGCAACTCTTGACGGAATGTTCGGAACACAATAATGAACTACTCCATATTTTGTGAATATCGAATTTTTATGATTTGTAACTCTTGACGTTTCAAAACAGCCCCCGTGATCAATACTAATATCAACAATTACAGAACCCCGTTTCATTTCTTTAATAATATCTTCGGTTACAATAAACTTCTTTTCTCCAGTAATCGAGTATAAAGCACCAATAGCGACATCTGCTGTTTTCATTGCTTTCAGTAATACTTTTGGCTGTAATATTGATGTGAAAACTCTCGAGCCTAAATTGTTTTGAAGCTTTCTTAATGAGCTAATTGATGTGTCGAAAACCTTTACTGTTGCGCCTAGAGCCAATGCTGTTTTTGCAGCAAATTCACCAGCTGTTCCAGCGCCAATAATAACTACATCGCTCGGGCTAACTCCTGCAATTCCGCCTAACATCTCACCTTTCCCATTATTAACATTACTTAAATATTCAGCTGCTATTAAAATAGATGTGGTGCCAGATATCTCACTCATTGAACAAACAATAGGATATGAATTATTATCTGTGTCTTTAATATATTCAAAAGCTATTGCTGTTGTTTTCTTTGAAATTAATTTCGTAATGTAATTTTTATCTTCGTTGGCTGCGTTTAATGATGAAATAATAATCTGATTTCTATGCATTAATTTAATTTCATCATCAGTAAATGGGGCAACTTTTACGACTACGTCCGACATAAAAACCTCTGCAAAATTATCAACAATAACAGCACCTGCTTCACTATAAATAACATCATCGAAATGAGCACCCTCTCCTGCTTTTGATTCAACAATTACTTTATTACCATTATTTACAAGCAACTCAACAGCATGAGGAGCTAATGCAACTCTATTTTCATAAAGTGTTTTATCTCTTGGTACTCCAATAATTAATTTTTTTTCTTTCCCTCCGACTTCAAGTTTTTCTTCTTGTGGTAAAAATTTTCCTTTGCTTAAGGAAACCTGAGACATTGACTTCTTTTGATTTTTCATATGATTAATCCCCTATTTTGCTAATTTTGTTGCTGTAACTAAGTTAGTTATTAATATCAAAAAAACAAAATATTTAATTGCTTTAAATATTAATTTATTAAAAACATAAAAAAAAGTTTTTTTTATTATTTTTGCAATAATTGTCCGATGGTGTAATTGGCAACACAACTGATTCTGGTTCAGTAGAGTCCAGGTTCAAGCCCTGGTCGGACAACAAAAAAAACTCATCTAATAAATAGATGAGTTTTTTTAATTCATGCCTAACTCTGATTAATAATTAAATTCAAAGCTTTCAACGAATAATATTATCAATTCCGAGTTGAATTCTTTTTAAAGTTTCTTCTTTTCCAATAAGCTCAATAATATCAAAAACCCCGGGACCTTTTGCTGCACCAACAATAGTTAATCTAAATGCATTCATAACCTGACCCATACCGAGTTCATTCTCTTCAATATATTTTTTTACTGTGCTTTCTGTTTCTTGAGATGTAAACGATCCAACAGAAGAAAGAATATTCATTATATCCTTCATAATATTGGGTGAATTTTCTTTCCATCTCTTTTTTACTGTTTTTTTATCATATTCAACCGGTCGTTGAAAAAAGAAATAAATTTGTTCCCATAATTCAGAAATAAAATTCACTCTTTCTTTTACTAAACCACAAACTTTGGTAACATATTCGTTGCTCTTTTCAATCCCTTTTTCTTTTAAAGTATCTTGAAACAAATCAGCAATTTCTTGATTTGATTTCTCAACTAAATAATGATGATTATACCATTTTGCTTTATCTGGATCGAATCGAGAACCAGATTTACCAACTCTTTCTAAAGAAAAAATTTCTGATAATTCTTTTAATGAAAAAATTTCCTGTTCGGTTCCAGGATTCCAACCCAGTAGAGCAAGCATATTAATAAAAGCTTCACTAAAATATCCTGTTTCGCGATAACCTGAAGCTATGTCTCCATTTGGCGATTTCCATTCTATTGGAAAAACGGGAAACCCCAGTTTATCTCCATCTCGCTTACTTAATTTTCCTTTTCCTACTGGTTTTAAAATAAGAGGAAGATGTGCAAATTTTGGCATCTCTTTTTCCCATTCAAATGCACGATATAATAACACATGTAAAGGAAGCGACGGCAACCATTCTTCTCCTCTAATTACGTGGGAAATCTTCATTAAATAATCGTCAACAATATTAGCAAGATGATATGTTGGCATACCATCAGATTTAAACAAAATTTTGTCGTCTAATAAAGATGAGTTAACCACTACTTTTCCACGAATAATATCTAAAACAGTTACATCTTCATTATCCGGCATTTTAAAACGAACAACAAATTTTTCACCACTCTCTATTTTATTTTTCACAACATCATCGGGAAGAGTAAAACTATTGTTCATTTTATTTCGGGATGAGGCATTATAAATAAATGTTTGTTTATTTTCCTCATATTCATTTCTAACACTATCGAGCTCTTCGGGCGTATCAAATGCATAATATGCATGACCTCTCTCAATTAATGTTTCTGAATATTGCTTATATATCTCTTTTCGTTCTGATTGTCTATAAGGACCATATTCTCCTCCTACAGTAGCACCTTCGTCAATATCAATATTACACCACTTTAATGCCTCAACAATATAATTTTCAGCACCCGGCACATATCTTTTCTGATCTGTATCTTCGATGCGCAAAATAAACTTTCCTTTATTTTTTTTTGCAAATAAATAGTTAAACAAAGCTGTTCTAACTCCACCAATATGTAACGGTCCTGTTGGACTTGGGGCAAATCTTACTCTTACTTCTTGTTCTGACATAGTAAATAAATTTTTTGCAAATATAAATCTTCCAAAATTGATAAAAAACTTAATTGCAAATAAATTATTTTTAATAAATACCTTTAGTTGATTATTCCTATTTATTAAGGATTAACTATAAACACAAACTCAAAAAAAAAATAAAAAAAAACAAATTTAAATTTTTGCATAATGAAAAATTTAAATATATTTGCAAACTCAAATGCGGGAATAGCTCAGTTGGTAGAGCACGACCTTGCCAAGGTCGGGGTCGCGGGT
>JAGLDO010000076.1 GCA_023145555.1 Bacteroidales bacterium | reverse complement strand
GACCATTGCGGTCGTGCCGGTTCGACCCCGGCCCCGGGTACTTTAAAAAAGGAACAAACAATGTTTGTTCCTTTTTTTTATTTTTATTTTTTTCTCATTATCATTAATCCGTCTCTTATAGGAAACATAACATTTTCTACTCGATTATCATTCTGGATAAAATCGTTAAAAGCCAATAATCCTTGTGTTTGTTTATCGTTTTTGTCAACTTTTTCAATTACTTTTCCATCCCACAAAACATTGTCTGCAATAATAAAACCGCCTTTATTTACTTTATCAAAAATTAATTTATAATAATCGAGATACTCTCTTTTATCAGCATCAATAAAAACAAGGTCGAATTTTTCATCAATCTCAGGAATAATATTCATAGCATCGCCAACACAAAAAAAAATTTTGTCGTTTAATTGAAATTTTTCAAAAATTGATTTTGTAAAATCTGCTATCTCGTCATTTTTATCTATTGTATACAACTTTCCATTTTGATTTAATCCTTTAGCAAGACAAATAGCCGAATATCCTGTAAAAGTTCCTATCTCAAGAATTTTTTTTGGCTTTATCATATAGCTAATCATTTTTAGAATTTCTCCTTGTAAATGTCCGGACAACATTCTCGGACGAAGAATTTTTAAATTCGTCATCCTGTCTAATTCTTTCAGCAACTCGTCTTCGGGTTCTGTGTGTGCTATTATATATTTTTCTATTTTGGGATCTATATTCATCTGTTTAATTGTTTTAATAAAAAAACAAAAAATAGGGTGTGTTATTCAAAAATCAAACTTGACATATTGTCAAAATTATATATCTCATTTGCCGTTGTCAGCAACTGTTCTGCCGTAATGTTTTGTATGCTTTCAATAATCTCATTTATTGTTTTAACATTATTCAATTGCAGAAACCCCTTTCCTACTGCCAGCATTACATTTGATTTATTTTCTGAAGCAATTGCAACGGAACCAATTAATTTTAGCTTCGCTCGGTGTAACTGCATTGTACCTAATTTATTATTTCTAAGCTTTAGCAATTCTTTTTTTATTATTGTCAAACTATTGTTAAGGTTTCCATTGTATGTTCCAAAATATATTCCTGAAACACCGGTGTCAATATATGTGGTATAAAAAGATTCAACAGTATAAACAAGTCCTTTTTTTTCTCGCAAAGCTAAATTTAATCGTGAACTCAAACCCGGTCCTGCCAACAAATCATTTAATAATTCAAGAGACATCTTGTTTTTATCTCTCATACTGTATGCAATATTTCCTACAATACAATGTGTTTGATAAGTATTTTTCTTAATTAGACAATTAGATGCTTTATAATTATTAAATTGTTTTCTTTTAACTGTACGTGTATTTATTGGAATCTTGCTAAAATATTTCTCTGATAATTTAACAACTTTTGAAAAATTAATATTGCCAACAGAACACAAAACTATTTGATCTGTATTAAAATTTTGTTTAATAAAATCTTGAATGTCCTTTTTTGTAAACTTTTTTAACATTTTTGGTTCGCCTAGTATATCTCTTGACAAAGGGTGTTTATTAAATATTTGTTTATCGAAATCATCAAAAATCAATTCTGCGGGATTATCTTTATAAGAGTTAATTTCTTCAATTATCACTTCTTTCTCGTTATTTAGTTCTTTTTCAGGAAATGATGAATTAAAAATAATGTCGCTAAATAATTCAATGGTTCTCTCATAATAATTCTGAAGAAACGAAGCATAAACACAAAGATTTTCTTTTGTAGTAAACGCATCTATTTCGGCTCCAACATCTTCTAACCGACTAATTACGTGATAGGCTTTTCTTTTCTTGGTTCCTTTAAAAACAGCGTGCTCAATAAGATGAGCAATGCCTTGTTGTGTTTCATCCTCATCTCGAGAACCGGCATTTAAAATTATTCCGCAATGTGCAACTTTTGATTGATTTTGTTGATGAATTATTTTAATGCCGTTTGGTAAAATATGTGTTTCGAATTTCATTTACTTTAATTTATTTTAAGCAATATTGAAAGATTTTATCTTTTTAGGATGGTATAAATGTAAGGATTCTATTCTCAATTTTTTTTGAAATTATAAATATTTCTTTATTAAATGACTAGTCTTAAAAAATCGTTAGTACCAAACAATTTTTTTTAAATCTTCTCTTGGGTTAACACACATAACCGGAATTTTATGCGAATTTGCAATAATTCTTTGTTCATCAGCAGAAAAAACATAGTCTGTAAATCCAATGTTTTTTGTTGTCATAACTAAAATTAAATCTGCATTTATTTGGTCTGCATAATCAATTGTCTGCTCAGAAAAACTCTTTTTCCCTTCTGAGGTAAAAATATCATAATCAACACTTTTTGAATCAAGAATTTTTTTTGCATAAATTATATTATTATTTACTTTTCTTTTTAGACGCTGATCGTTAATGTCTTCTTTAAAGAAATGAATTTTTGATCTATAATATTTTGAAAGATAAACAATCCAGTTCATTGGCTCTTTATTTTCACTCTTAAAATTAATTGGAAAAACTATGTCGTGGAAAGAAGAATTGTTAGGTGGTGCTTGCACTACAATAAAAGGAACTCTTGAGCCAACAATTACTTTTAAAGCCCAGCTTCCTGTAAATTTTTGCATACCCTTCATTCCATGCGTTCCCATAATTACGAGGTTTGCTTCTATTTGTGTTGCAACCTCACTTATTGTAGAAAAAATTGATCCTTCTTTTGTAA
>JAGLDO010000075.1 GCA_023145555.1 Bacteroidales bacterium | reverse complement strand
TCCCAAGTAACAAGAATTGTTTGTCTTGTTTTTTCATTTTCCATAACAATGGCTTATGTTTTTAGATATATTAACTACAAATTTATAATAATTTTGAATATATGCTGCGTTTTGTCAATAAAAACAGCGCTTTTGTAAAAAATAAATTAATTTAACTCATTTAATTTATTAAATAATAATAATTTTTTTAAATTGTACTAAAATTTTTTCTAAAGTATGTTTAATAATTCTTCTGTCAAAAATTTAATGATTATTTTATTCTTTGTTGTTTTCTTAAGCAATTTAAAAAGTAATGCTGCTTGCACTAATAATAATATAGATTTCTCTTCAAACAATTCGTTTTTTAATATTCAAATTGAAACAGTTGTTGCTTCAAAAGATTCTGTAATTTATAAAAATTTTAATAAAGATACAACATATCTCTTTAATTATAAAGACAATAACCTTGTTTTTAATTATAGAACAAGTATAAATGACAATTCGAATGTTTTATTCAAATATAAATTAGTTGGTTGTGATAAAAGTTGGTCAAACTGGGAAAAATCAGGCTCTAAACAATATAACAACCTGCCACAAGGAAAATATTCTTTCCTAATTAAAGCTAAAAACGAACAAAAAATTATTCTTGCAAACGAATTTAATTTTATTATTTCAAAACCTTTTTGTTATTCTCCTACTGCTATTGTTCTATATTTTATTTGTCTTTTGTTTTTAATTTTAATGTTTCTTAAAAAAAGGGATTATAAGTTTGCAAAAGAAAAATCTCTTTTACTTAAAGAAATTGAAGACAACACGAAAGAATTAGTACTCCAAAAAGAAAAATACGAAACATTAATATCAAAAGAGCTATCAAAAAAAGATGCCTTAAAACTTAAAGCATCTTTAAAAGAGCGTTCTAAAAGATACAATATGGTTACTGTTTTATTTTCGAATATTACAGGATTTAACAAACTGGCCGGGAAAAAAAATTCAAAAAACTTAATCGATGATTTGGATAAGCTATATATCCAATTTGATAAAATTATGAAAAAGCACAATGTTGAAAAAATTAAAACAGCAGGTGACACATACTTATGCGCAGGGGGAATTCCTGACAAGAACAGAACAAATCCTATTGAAGTTGTTTTAGCGGCTTTTGAAATGCAAGAATATATTGAACAAATAAAAAATAAATACGCAGAAAAAAACGAAACAATTTGGGATATTAAAATTGGTATCCACACGGGTCCGGTTTTTGCAGAAATAAAACACAATAAAAAACGCACTATTGATATTTGGGGAGATACTGTTACAATTGCAAGCAGAATAAACTCTTCGGGAGAATTTAACAAAATTAATTTATCGGCAAATACTTACGAATTAATAAAAGACTATTTTATTTGTAAATATTTTGGCAAGATGCCTATAAAATATGAAGGCGACATTGATATGTTTTATATTGATGGTTTCAGACAACAATTATCTGTAGACAAAAAAGGTTTAAACCCCAACAATGAATTTTACACAAAGCTTGGACTTTTAAGATATGATGATCTTGAAAATTTAATGCTTAATAAATTTGAAGAAGAGCTTCCCCAAAATTTATACTACCATAATTTAAAACATACTATTGATGTTACCGTTCAGGTCGAACTTATAGGCAAAAAAGAAGGTGTTTCAGACGAAGAATTATTACTGCTCAAAACAGCAGCTCTATTTCACGATTCCGGATTTATGAAAAGCTATACTGACCATGAATTAATTGGAATACAAATTGCAAACGAAATTTTACCCAAATTTGGGTATTCAAAAAAACATATAAAAACAATTGGAGACATGATATTTGCAACAAAAATTCCACCTAAACCAAAAAACAAATTGGAAAAAATAATTTGTGATGCGGATTTAGATTATCTTGGAAGAGTTGACTACATTCCCGTTTCAAATAATTTGTTTAAAGAACTTGTTGCTCATAAAGTAATTGAAAATGATATTAATGAATGGAACAAAAAACAAATTAAGTTTATTGAAGAACATCAATATTTTACAAAAGCAGCAAAGAATTTAAGAGAAGTTAATAAGAAAATTCGTTTAGAAGAAATAAGAAAATTAGTTAATTATTAATATTTTTTTTATTTTTATGCTATTATTTATGTAAATTTTATAATAAATAATTATGGACAAATATATAATCGTACCTTGGGATTTTACGGAAAATTCTGAAAACGCCTTGCTACACGCTATTCAGCTATCAAAAGTAGCTGATGCGAAGATTTTACTTTTACATATTATTAACAAGGGCATTTTTTCAAAAAATAAAGAACTAATAGAAAGGTCTCTTATTGTAGAAAAAAACCTTAAAGGTGTTGCTAAAGAAATTTTCAAAAAGCACAAAATAATGCCTGAGACAATTATTACTATTGACAATTTGTCAAAAGCTATTAAACAAATAGAATTATCTATTAATGCTAGCATGATTGTAATGGGTCCTAATTATTTTGAAAACAACAAAACTCACAAAATCAATAGCTTTTTCAGTGCATTAAAAAACATTGAAACACCTTTTGTTACTGTAAAAACAAGGCCTTCCCACGATTATTATAAAGAAATTGTTTTCCCATTAGACAGCGACAAAAAATTTAAAGAAACTTTACATTGGATTATATTTTTATCTAAACACTTTAAATGCAACGTAAATATTATTAAACCATATATTACAGATCAATTTAAAAAACAAGATATGGTTAATAATATTTATTTCACAAAAAAAATATTAGATAAAAAAAACATTATTTACGGTATTAAAACAGCTAAACGAAATAAATCTTTTAAAGAAGAAATGTTCAGATTTGCAAGTGATATTGATGCAGACCTTGTTGTAATGATGTCGAAAAAATTTAACGACTATGTGCTTCACAATAAAAAAGACACAGGAAAAACTCCTGTTATGAGTATTAATCGACGTTCAGATTTAATTAAATATTCCGGGTTTAGTTAATCATAAATAAACATATTATTTCTTATTTCTATTTCTTTAATTTTATTTTTTTTAAGTCTTTACAATTGAATCCACTCCGAAAAGTCACGTCATTGCGAGGAACGAAACAATATATATATTTGTAATTAAGTAAGTTGAAATTGCTTCTCCGCCAGCTGGCGGGTTGCAATAACGAAAACACACTTTTCGAATTGGATTCACAATTATATTATTTAACATTAAAAAATCATTGATAATAATTTTTTTATTATTTACTTTTGAACAACAAATTATTAAATATTATTAATTAACATTTTATTAAATATATTATGAAAAACATTGATTGGAGAAACTTGTCTTTTGGCTATACAAAAACTAATTACAATGTTCGCTGTTACTGGCGAAATGGACAATGGGGTGAATTAGAAATTTCATCTTCGGAAACCATAAATATTCACATGGCTGCTACTTGTCTTCATTATGGACAAGAAGCATTTGAGGGAATGAAAGTTTTTAAAGGGAAAGATAGTAAAATAAGAGTGTTTCGCTGGGAAGAAAATTCTAAACGATTACAAAATTCTGCTAATGGTATTCTTATGGCTCCTGTTCCTGAAAAACTTTTTAAAAAAGCAATAGATACTGTTGTTAAACTAAATAAAGAATTTATTCCTCCTTATGAATCCGGCGCTTCATTATATTTGCGACCATTACTAATAGGAACAGGACCTCAAGTTGGAGTTAAAGCTGCTGACGAATTTTTATTTATGATTTTTGTTACTCCTGTTGGTCCTTATTTTAAAGAAGGATTTAAACCTGTTTCAATTCAAATAGCCCGCGATGCAGATAGAGCTGCTCCTTTAGGCACAGGTAATATTAAAGTTGGTGGTAACTATGCTGCAAGTTTAAAGTCTGGTGAAAGAGCTCACGATGAAGGTTTCTCTTCTGTTTTATATCTTGATGCTAAAGAAAAAAAATATATTGATGAGTGTGGTCCTGCTAACTTCTTTGCTATTAAAGGAAATAAATACATAACTCCAAAATCTCCTTCAATTCTTCCATCAATAACTAACAAAAGTTTAATGGCTATTGCCGAAGATCTGGGAATGACTATTGAAAGAAGACCTGTTCTTGTTGAAGAACTTGCTGATTTTGATGAATGTGGTGCTTGTGGAACTGCTGCTGTAATTTCTCCAATTAAAAATCTTTTAGATAGAGATACTGGTAAAGAATATAAATTCTGTGCTGATGGAAATGCTGGTCCAATATCTACAAAATTATACAACAGACTAAGAGATATTCAATATGGTAACGAACCTGATAAATTTGGTTGGGTAACTATTCTTGAATAATACAATTTTTGGGCTTATTAAAAAGGCTGTCTATTAAAGACAGCCTTTTTTAGGACTAGTCATAGTCATTAATTATTTTTATTTAATAACTTTTTCCCTATTATCTTTTTTCGTTAATAAACTTACAATTATAACAGCAAAAAAAGCCAAAACAAACGAAACAAAACGAACACTGATAAAGTTATCAAGAACAGGAATGCTTGACCATAACACCGTTGAAACAAAACCTGTTAACATTCCTGCAAGAACTCCTTGTTTTGTTGTTTTTTTCCATTTTAACATAAGTAAAAGCGCAGGACCAAACGAAGAGCCTAAACCTGCCCATGCATACGACACAAGAGTAAAAATAAGTTTTTTTGAGCAAACAGCAATAACAAACCCTGCAATTCCTACAACAACAGTTACAACACGGCTTATTGTTAATAGCCGTTTTTCAGAAACTTCTTTCCCAAGGGTTTGGTGATAAAAATCTTCAACTACCGATGATGATATTACAAGCAACTGACTATCGGCAGTTGACATCATTGCTGCTATAGCACCTGAAATAAATATACCTGCCAGCCATGCCGGAAGCAAATCATTTGCAAGAGTCGGCATAATATGTTCAACATCAGTAAAATGACCTTGACCATAAATTGCAAGTCCAATTAACCCAATTAGCAAAGCACCTGAAAAAGCGGGTATTGCCCACGCAATTGCAATTCTTCTACTTTTTTTAATATTATCTTTATTATCTATCGACATAAATCGTGTTAACAAATGTGGCTGTCCCATATATCCAAAAGCCCAACTCAAGCCACCAATAACAACAGCAACAGAAGCCCATCCTGTGCTTGCTCCTACAAAACTTGAATAATTATTTCCTGCTGTTGCAACAGCAGTACTTAATGAGAGACCATGCTCATGCAATTCTATTAACCCTGCAACAGGCAACACAATCAAAGTCCCAAGCATAATAATACCTTGAATAAGATCTGTCCATGCAACGGCAAAAAAACCACCCATCATTGTGTAAAATATAATTACAACTGCACCTAATATTACTCCATAAATTTGAGGTATGCCAAAGGTCACAAACAAAACCTTGCCAGCTCCGTTAAATTGAGCTGCAAGATAAAATGTAAAAAAAAATATTATAATTAATGTTGATAATACACGAATACTATTGGTATTATTACCTGATTTTTTTGCAAGAAAATTAGGTAATGTAATAGCATTATGTTTTTCAGATTGAATTCTTAAATCTTTGGCAATAACAAACCAATAAAAAATAATTCCTATTACACAGCCTAAAGCAGTCCATATTTCTAAAAAACCTGTTGCTAATGCCGCCCCGGGTAAACCAAGTAATAACCAAGCAGATTCTCCCGAAGCACGTTCGGAAAAAGCAACTACCCACGGATTCATTTTTCTGCCACCTAAAAAAAAGTCGCTATGTGATTTGTTTGATTTGCTGGTAATAACCCCGACAACTAATACCGCAATAAGGTATATTATAAACCCAACTAATGTGTAATTCATAATTTGACTTGAAGTTATTATTTTTGTGTAGTATTATTCTTTACACATCGTATTGATAAGAAATGTTTTTTATTGCCATGATAACGATATACTCTGTTATAATTTTTATGAAGATATCTTTTCCATGCATTATCTCCTAATTCTGTTGATGTCCAATAATTAGTATATTGTTCTTTCCCATGAAATGATTGAAGATTATAAAACCCCGCCATCACTCCATTAAATTTCCCTGTTTTTAAAATAATTGCAGCACTATCTCGTCCTAAAGTATCGTATAATATACGCCACTCTGCATCAGATGGCAAGTGCCAACCATCGGGACAAATACCTTGTGATTCTTCTTCTTTCATATTGTCCATTGCAACATCCCATTGATATAATCTACCATATTTTTCAATATTAGTAGAATCTTTATCATAACAAACACTCTTTATCTTTTCCCCTTTAGGATTTTTTGTAACCTTTAAATTTTCAGACATCCATGTTTGATTTCCTATCTTTACTATTTTGTAAATATTTCCGTCAATGTCAACACATGGAGGTTTCGGTTGTTTTACTGTAATTGTGTCAACTGCCTTTTTTGATTTTAAATCTGTAACAGTAACATAATAAGTTCCTGCTTTCACGTTTTTTAAACTCGGCTTTGTCGCACCTGTTGACCATTTATATTTGTAAGGGAGTTTCCCTCCAGTAACGGTTAATTCTATTGATCCGTTTGATGCACCATATAATGTAACATTTTTAATCTTTGGGCTTATCTTAATGGGAGCTTTTTTAAAATATTTACACCCATAAAACGACAAACTAACTGTAAATAAAACAAATAATATTTTTTTTGTTGCTTTCATTTGTTTAAAATTTTATTATCAATGAGATTAAAATGCTAATTTAATAAAAAGTTTTGTTTAATAGATAATTATATTGCATTTTATAAAAATACAGCTTAAAATATGCGACTTTTGTTAATTATTAAAAAACATTTTCTCGCCCTACCTCCCTGTCGCAATTATCCTTTATTTAGTTAATTCTTGAAAAACATCTTCTAAACTTTTTTCTTTTTTTTGCATTGATAAAACAACAATTTTATTCTTAACAGCAAAGTCAAAAATATTTGTACGAACATCATCGTCAATACTACTTTGCACAAGCCAATTATTATTTTTAATCTTTATAACTTTTACAATCCCTTTAATTGCTTCGAGCTGTTTTGCTTTTATCTCTTTGTTAAATTCTACAATAATGGTTTGAAAATTTTCGTTTGTTTGTGTTTGAATATTTTGAGTATAATCATTGGCAACAATATTACCTTTATTTATAATTATTATTCGCTGGCAAATTGCTTCAACTTCTTGCATAATATGTGTTGAAAGCATAACGGTCTTTTCTTTACCCACTTCAGAAATAAGATTTCGAATTTCAACAATTTGATTAGGATCTAATCCGGATGTTGGTTCGTCAAGAATTAAAACATTAGGGTTATGAATCATTGCTTGTGCCAGACCAACTCTTTGTTTAAATCCTTTTGAAAGAGCTCCTATTTTTTTATTCTGTTCGTCAACAAGTCCTGTTCTATCAAGCATTTCTTTAATTCGTGGTGCAGTTTTGTTTTTTAAATTATATAAGCCTGCAACATATTCAAGATATTCTTTTACATACATATCTAAATACAGGGGATTATTCTCCGGAAGGTAACCAATCTGTTGCCTAACTTGCATTGATTGCTCAACAACATCATAACCATCAACAGAAACTTCGCCTGAGGTTTGAGGGATAAACCCTGTAATTATTTTCATCATAGTAGATTTACCTGCACCGTTTGGTCCTATAAAACCCACTATTTCTCCTGTTTTTATTTCAACTGTTACATTATTTAATGCTTTTTGTTTGCCATAAATTTTTGTAACATTTTTTGTAATTATTGACATTTTAATAATTTTGTGTTTAAAACGTCAAATTTAAGTATTTTGTATGTAAATTTGATAATAATAATTTTGGCATTTTTTATAATAGACTAAAAATAGTTTACACTTTTATGTTAATCCCCTGTACTCGGGATTGTTTACTAATAGAAATTTGAAATTAAAAAAATTTTCATGCATTCTAATTTCCAATATCTAATTTCTAATTTTAATCAATTAACAGATAAAATAATATCATAACACTTAATATTATGTTAACATTTATAGCATTAATAATAGCTATTTTATTACAATTTATTGCTGCAATAATAGCTATTAGCTTAACAAAAAAAACAAAATACAATATATCATGGATATTAATATCTTTAGGATTGGTATTTATGGCAATCAGACGGTTTTTTGAAATAATGCCTTATCTCTTTGATAACCTTGTGCCCGAAACAACAATAATAAATCACTGGATTGGTATTGCCATTTCAATAGTAATCTCAATTGGTGTAATTTTTGTAAAAAAAATATTCAAATTCTTGGGACAAGCACAAAAAGAACATTTAGAATATGAAAAACACGTTTTAACAGCAATAATACAAACCGAAGAAAAAGAAAGAAAGCGTTTTGCAAAAGACCTTCACGATGGATTAGGACCATTACTATCAACGGTAAAAATGTCAATTTCCGCATTGTCGCAAATTGAACATGACGATAAAAGCAAAAAAATTATTACTAACACCGAACATGTTCTAAACGAAGCCATTAACAGCATAAAAGAAATATCTAATAATTTAAGCCCGCATATCTTAAATAATTTTGGTTTAGAGAGTGCAATAAATAATTTTTGCAATAAAATAAACCAAACAAAAAAAATTAATGTCGATTTTAAATCAAACATTTTAAAAGAACGTTTTAATAGTAATGTTGAACTTATTTTATATCGTGTTATTTGCGAACTTATCAACAACACAACAAAACATGCAAATGCTCAAAACATAAAAATAAATCTTACACGTCATGCAAAAATCTTAACCATCCAATATGCCGACGATGGAAAGGGCTTTGATATTAATCAAATTGAAATTACAAAAAGAGGTCTGGGTTTGTCAAATATCAAATCCCGAATAAAATCAGTAAATGGGGTTATTATTATTGAAAGCAACGAAGGACTGGGTTTTAGTGCTTTAATAAAAATTAATGTTTAGTTTAGTAAAATTTTTAACGGAATTAATTATGAGT
>JAGLDO010000074.1 GCA_023145555.1 Bacteroidales bacterium | reverse complement strand
ACATAGGGATTGCTTCTCCGCCATCTGGCGGATCGCAATGACGAAAAACACTTTTCGGAGTGGAACCAATTATTGTTTGAAAAAACACTTAAATACAAGGAATTAAATTTATGAAAAATCAAATCGCTGTTATTATTGTTGATGACCACACATTGTTTCGTAACGGACTGAAAATACTGCTAAACAATTTTGAAAATATTAAAATTGTTGGCGAAGCATCTGATGGTAAAGAATATCTTGATAAAATAAATACAATTAAATCAGATATCGTCTTAATGGATATTAATATGCCTGTAATGGATGGTATTGAAGCAACAAAAAAATCTCTTGAAAAATTTCCCGACCAAAAAATTATTGCTCTTTCAATGTATGGTGATGCCGAATATTACTATAAAATGATTGATGCAGGTGTAAAAGGGTTTTTATTAAAAAATTCTGATATTACAGAAGTTGTTGATGCAATTGAAAAAGTAAATGTTGGCGAGAATTATTTTTCGCAAGAATTATTATATAATGTTGTGAAGAATATTAATCCTGCTGAAAAAATAAAAAATCAACAAATAAAATTATCAAAAAGAGAACTTGAGGTATTGGAGCAAATATGCAAAGGATTATCTAATCAAGAAATTGCAGATGTGTTATCAATTAGCAAACGAACCGTTGACAAACACAGAGCAAACTTATTAAGCAAAACACAATCGAAAAACACTGCAAGTCTTGTTATGTATGCAATAGAAAACAAGCTTGTTGACATGTAGTTTGCATCTTATTATTTCCTCTCAAAATTAATTTTACATAACTTGAATAAAAAACCATCTCCAATAAGCATAAATACCCATATTAAAACTAAGCAAAAATACTACCCTCAAATTACGCCTTTTGACTGTTTTATTACTCTTCTCTATTTAATAATTTTGTCTTTCTATATAGAGACTGAAATTTCTTAATAGAAGGTTTATACTAACCGAAATAAAAATACATAAAGCTTATGAAAATCAGATTGCTGTTTTTAATACTATTCATAATAATATTTAGTGTTTCATTAGCACAAACACAAAAATCTGAAGAAAAAAAAGAATTTAAACCTTCGGGCTCTCCCTTTATAAGAGTTTTTAGTAATTTTCATGCAGATATGACCAAAAACAATGAAAGTTCAGCTTTTGAATTAACCCGAGCCTATTTTGGTTATAAATGTAATATGAGTGAAAATTTTTCTGCAAAATTAACTTTTGATGTTGGAAACCCCAAAAGCTCTTCTTCGCTAAAAATGACTGCATTTATAAAAACAGCTGCATTAACATACAATAACAACAAAGGAAATCTGACATTCAATTTTGGAATTATTTGCTTAAACGGTTATAATCTTCAAAGAAAATATTGGGACCATCGTTACATATACAAAACGATTCAAAACCAAAATAAATTTGGATATACTGCTGATATGGGAGCTGGTATTTCATACAAAATTAACAAGTTGCTAAGCCTTGATGCAACTGTTATGAATGGTGAAGGTTATAAAAATATACAGATAGATAATACTTACAAAAGTGGCTTGGGAATCACAATCTCTCCCACAAAAAATTTGGTAATCAGAGAATATGTTGACTTGTCTGCAAAATCAGAAGCGCAATATACTATTTCAAATTTTGTTGGGTATAAATTAAAAAACCATTTAACTCTTGGTGTAGAATATGTGTTTCAAAGCAATCATAATTTTGTGTCAAATAATAATTTAAGCGGTTTCTCTGTTTTTGTTTCTTATAATATTAATAAAAATTTCCAAATTTTTGGAAGATCCGACAATTTAAGCTCAAACAAAATTAGCGATAATTTAACTGCCTGGAACATTGCAAAAGATGGAAAAACAATAATTGGTGGTGTTCAATATTCTCCAATTAAAAACGTAAAAATTGCTGCCAACTATCAATTTAGGAAACCCGAGTTGTCAAGCTTAAACAATGAACCAAAAATATATTTAAATTTTGAATATAAATTCTAAACAGTATATACATCTTTTTAAATAATTATGATATGAAAAAAATACATTTTTCTTTTAAAATGACATTGTTTTGCATTGCAGCTTGCTTTGCTTTGCTTTTTACAGAATGTAAAAACAATAAATCAAAACAGGAAAGTAACAGTAACGATTCCTTAACAGGAACAATAAACATTTCGGGAGCTTTTGCTTTATACCCAATGACAACAAAATGGTCGGATGAGTTTCGAAAAATTCACCCAAATGTTAAAATTAACATATCGGGAGGTGGAGCCGGTAAAGGAATGGTTGACGCATTATCGGGGATGGTTGATTTTGGAATGTTCTCAAGAGATGTTAAAAAAGAAGAAATAGAAAAGGGCTGTTGGGAAATCAATGTAACAAAAGACGCTGTTTTATCAACAATTAACTCCAAAAACCCAATAATAAACGAGTTGAAAAGTAAAGGGCTAACTAAAGAAATTTTTTATAAAATTTTTATTTCCGGGGAAATAACTGATTGGGGTTCAGCTATTGGTAATAAAAATGTAAAAAACAAAATTAACATCTATACACGTTCCGATGCCTGTGGTGCAGCACAAAAATGGGCTGAGTTTTTAGGAAAAAACCAAGAGGATTTATTGGGAATTGGTGTTAATGCAGACCCTGGTGTAGCTGGTGCTGTTAAAAAAGATGTTTATGCAATAGGTTATAACAATAAAATATATATTTATGATATACAAACAAATAAAAAATATGAGGGCTTAGAGGTTATTCCGATTGATATTAATGAAAACGGAATTATTGATGAAGAAGAAAATTTTTATGATAGTGCTGATGAAATTGCAGCAGCAATAAAAAGCGGGAAATATCCTTCACCACCTGCCAGAAGACTTTCTTTTGTTTCCAATGGGAAACCACAAAACAAAGTTGCAATTAAATTTTTACAATGGATACTTACAGATGGTCAAAAATATGTAGGCGAATCCGGATATATTAAATTACCTGAAGACGAAATTAAATTAGAACTTGAAAAACTTACAATTAAATAAAAACAAAATATTATTCTAAATAAATTTCATATTCTTTTATTATGAATTTTTCATTTTATAGATCTTTAAGAAACAAGATAAGTTCCGGTTGGATGCTGGCTTGTCTTTTATTAGTAATGACCATGCCATTATTAATTGGCATAGGATTGTTTTTAAAATCAACTCTTTTACTTGACAATAATTCAATTATTAATTTATTGTTTTCGAAAACATGGAAACCTCTTAATCAAAATTTCGGATTTTATCCATTTATTATAAGTTCGATATGGGTAACTTTAACAGCAATAATAATAGCAGCTCCAATTTGTCTTTTAACCGCCATTTATCTGACACAATACTCAAAAAAATATTTTTTAAAAATAATGCATCCTGTAATTGATATTCTTGCAGGAATTCCTTCGGTTGTATATGGTGTGTGTGGCGTTTTAATAATTGTGCCTTTTGTCTCTACAATAGCACCAATTTTTGGCAAACAGTCATCTGGTTACACAATATTGTCGGGAGGAATAGTATTATCAATAATGATTACTCCTTTTATTTTGAATATCCTTATTGAAATTTTTAGAAATATTCCGGATGAATTAAAAGAAGCATCCTTATCATTAGGTGCAACAAAATGGGAAACCATAAAATTTGTATTAATTAAAAAAGCTTCTCCCGGAATAATATCATCTATTGGGTTAGGAATTTCAAGAGCTTTTGGCGAAACAATGGCAGTATTAATGGTAGTAGGAAATGTTACCAAAATTCCAAAAAACGCCTTAGATCCGGGATACCCTTTACCGGCTTTAATTGCTAATAATTATGGGGAAATGCTATCTATTCCAATGTACGATTCTGCACTTATGTTTGGTGCATTAATTCTTTTTGTTGTAGTATTATTTTTTAACATAATCTCACGGCTGACAATAACTAAATTGGAAATTTATTAATGATGACAAAAAAAACAGAAGAGAACATTTTTAAAGTTTTAATGGTTTTATCAACTTCAATTATAATTTGTGGTTTTTTGTTGATAATGGGGAGCGTTCTTATTAAAGGCTTACCAACATTATCAATAGAAATGTTGACAGAAGTTCCTCAAGGAGGATATTACTTTGGGAAAGGTGGTGGTATTTTGAACGCTATTGTTGGCTCACTATATCTGTCTCTTGGTGCTACTTTTCTCGCTTTCATTGTTGCTCTTCCTGTTTCTCTTTTTATGAATGTTTATTTAATAAATAAAAACAAACTCCTCAATGTAATAAGATATCTATTAGATTTACTTTGGGGTGTACCGTCAATAGTATATGGCGCTTTTGGTTTTATTATAATGGTCTATTTCGGTCTCAGAACTTCTCTGTTAGCAGGAATTATTACTGTTGCTCTTTTTGTTATTCCAATTATGATTCGTGCTATGGATGAGGTATTTAAAACAGTACCCCGAGGACTTATAGAAGTAGCTTTCTCTTTAGGTTCAACAAAATCGGAAACAGCTTTCAAGGTTTTTTTTAAACAAGTTATTCCCAGTGTTGTAACTGCCGTTTTATTGTCTTTTGGAAGAGCAATTGGTGATGCGGCATCTATATTATTTACTACAGGATATACTGACAGTATACCAACCTCTCTTCTTGAGCCAACGGCAACTTTGCCTCTTGCTGTATTTTTTCAATTAAGTTCACCAATACCGGAGGTACAAAACAGGGCTTATGCTTCAGCTTTGGTTTTAATACTAATAATATTAATTATTAGCTTATTGGCTAGAATTATTTCAAATAAAAATAATTTAAAAAAATTTAATATAAAAAACGCTGTTAATAAACGATTTATATATTATAAAAACATAAGAAATAATTATAATCTGTCATACAAAAAGCGTAGAAAAAGCCAACAATAAATAAAATATATACTTACAATGAAAGCAACTGAAACTGAAATAAAAATTAATAATTTAAATGTCTTTCACGGTAATCATCATACTTTGAAAAACATCAACATTGAGATTCCAAAACAAAAAATTACAGTAATTTTAGGTTCTTCGGGTTGTGGAAAAACCACATTACTAAAATGTTTAAACCGACTAACGGACTTATACAGCAACATAAAAGTTAACGGTGAAATCATTATAAATGGAGAAGACATCCTTCATTCTAAAGAAGATATTACAAATATAAGGCGAAAAATGGGATTACTGTCTCAAATGCCATATCCACTACCAATGAACATATATAATAATATTGCTTATGGACTTAAAATCAGCGGAAGGAAAAAAAAGAAATATTTAAATAAAAGGGTTGAATATTATCTAAAGCAAATCAATTTGTGGGAAGAGGTAAAAGACAGATTAAAAGATCCTGCTTCATCATTATCGTTAGGACAACAACAACGCTTGTGTTTGGCAAGAGGATTAACTGTTGATCCGAATATTATACTTGCCGACGAACCAACATCTGCTTTAGATCCTGTTTCAAGCAATGCTATTGAAGAACTTTTTTTAAACCTAAAACAACACTATACAACAGTATTAGTAACACACACATTGCGTCAGGCAAAAAGAATAGCCGATTATGTTGTGTTTATGTATCTTGGGGAAATAATTGAACAAGGACCGGCTGATGAATTTTTTAACAATCCTAAAATGGAGAAAACAAAATCCTACCTTAGAGGTACCTCTAATTAGGAATAATTTTATAAAAAGAATTATTTTAAAAATATTGCTGCTGTTCATTCTTAGCATCAATATTAAATTTGTTTAAAAAAAATAAAAATCAACAACTTTTTTTTGCAGGAGAAAAACAAATATATATCTTTGCACCTCAACTAGCCCGGATGGCGGAATTGGTAGACGCGCTGGTCTCAAACACCAGTGGGCTTAGCCCATGCCGGTTCGACCCCGGCTCCGGGTACTTTCTATAAAACCCTCATTTGAGGGTTTTATATTAATTTACAGAAAAATGTGTAACCCCGAATCTCTTCATCCATACAAAAACAAACAAGACCAATTCGATAGAAGATATCTTGAGATGGCAAAAACTTGGGCGCAAAATTCCTATTGCAAAAGACGAAAAGTGGGTGCTTTAATTGTAAAAGACAAAATGATTATTTCTGACGGATATAACGGAACTCCTCAGGGTTTTGAAAATATTTGTGAAGATGAAAATAATAATACTAAAACTTACGTTCTACATGCAGAAGCAAATGCCATTACTAAAGTTGCTAAATCAAACAATAGCAGCGACGGCGCAACACTTTATGTTACAACATCGCCATGTATTGAATGCTCAAAACTAATTATTCAGGCTGGTATTAAACGAGTTGTTTTTTGCGACAAATATCGTATTACTGAGGGTCTGGATCTTCTTAAACGAGCAAACATTGAAATCGTTCACATTGAATTTTAATTACTAAAAATGAACTACAAAAACAAACTTTCTGTAATAATTATGCCTACAATTATTGCTCTTGCAATAATAATTGGAATGATAATTGATAAAAATTTAAACAAAACCGATGTAAATAATTTTATTGTTTACCCTAAAACAAATAAAATTAATTCTGTTTTAAATTACATAGATAATTCTTATGTTGATTCTGTTTCAAAAACAGATTTAATTGAAAAAACAATACCTTCGATTTTAAAAACCCTAGATCCTCATTCTGTCTATATTCCTGCCAAAGATTTTAACGAAATAAATGACCCTTTAGAAGGCAATTTCGACGGGATAGGTGTTCAGTTCAATATGCAAAAAGACACAGTTGTTATTGTAAAAACAATTCCTGGTGGTCCTTCTGCTCTAGTAGGACTTAAAGATGGTGACAGAATTGTGAAAGTTAACGATTCTCTAATTGCTGGGGTTAATTTATCTACAACCGATATTATGAAACTCCTTAAAGGACCAAAAGGAACTAAAGTAAAAGTTGGTATTGCACGAAAAGCCGTTTCTGAATTAATCAATTTCATTATTGTTCGTGACAAAATCCCAATTTATAGTGTTGATGTTTCATACATGATTAAAAAAGATATTGGTTACATTAAAATAAATAAATTTTCTAAAACAACTCATAAAGAATTTGTTAAAAACATACTTAAGTTAAAAAAACAAGGGTTAAAAAAATTAATTATTGACCTTAGAGACAATGGCGGTGGATACATGGATGAGGCAACCGAACTCGCCGATGAATTTTTAGGCTCTGAAAATTTAATCGTGTTTACTAAAGGAAGAACACAACCACAAACAAATATTTATGCCACATCAAAAGGAATTTGTTTAAACACAGATGTTGTTGTTCTGCTTAATGAATGGTCGGCTTCAGCTAGTGAGATTTTTGCAGGTGCTATTCAAGACAACGATCGCGGAACAGTAGTTGGTCGTCGCTCTTACGGAAAAGGCTTGGTTCAACAACCAATTTTCTTTTCTGATGGTTCTTCAATTCGTTTAACAATTGCTCGATACTACACTCCTTCTGGCAGATGTATTCAAAAACCATATAAAAACAATAATGATTATTATAATGAGATAGCTGAACGCTTTCTTCATGGAGAATTTACAAAAAAAGATAGCATTCATTTTCCCGATTCTCTTAGATTCAAAACACCTAAAGGAAAAGTTTTATATGGTGGTGGAGGTATAATGCCTGATGTTTTTGTTCCGATTGACACATCGGGTTCTTCAAGTTATTTTACTAAAATATCACAAAAAGGTCTGGAATACCAATTTGCTTTTAATTACACAGATAACAATAGAAAAAGCCTTAATAAATTTAAAAATTATAAAATCTTAGAAGATTATTTAACAAAACAGTCAATATTAAAAAAATTTATTGCTTTTGCTGAAAAAGAAGGGGTTGAAAAAAACAAAAAGGATCTGAAAATATCAGGAAAAATTATAGACACACGAATAAAAGCTCTTATTGCGAGAAACATTTTAGATAATGACGGATTTTTTCCAATTATTCAAAAAATTGATACAACTTTACAAACATCTGTTTCAATACTATCTAAAAAAAATAATTAAAAAAACTTTAAAAATCATTATCTTTGCAAACTTTTAATCTTTAACTAAAAACTAAAATGTCGAACACTACCGTAGAAACATTGCCATACAAAATAGCTGATATTAATCTTGCTGAATTTGGCAGAAAAGAAATTGAACTTGCCGAGCAAGAAATGCCGGGTTTAATGTCAATCAGAAAAAAATATTCAGTCTCAAAACCGTTACAGGGATCAAGAATTATGGGGTCTCTTCACATGACTATTCAAACAGCAGTGTTAATTAAAACTTTGGTAGAACTTGGTGCTGATGTTAGATGGTCAAGTTGCAATATCTTCTCAACACAAGACCATGCTGCTGCTGCAATTGCAGAATTAGGTGTTCCTGTTTTTGCCTGGAAAGGAGAAACTCTTAAAGAATATTGGTGGTGCACAAAACAAGCATTATCTTTTCCTAACGGAAAAGGGCCTAACATGATAGTTGACGATGGTGGCGATGCAACATTATTGATGATTAAAGGTTATGAAGCAGAAAATGATGCTACAATACTTGATGAAAAAGTAGAAGCCGAAGATGAAATTGAACTTTTTGCAATTATAAAAGAAACATTAAAAGAAACTCCTAACAAATGGCACAATGCTGTTAAAGAAATGAAAGGTGTTTCAGAAGAAACAACAACAGGTGTTCATCGTTTATATCAAATGATGGAAGAAAAAACACTTTTATTCCCTGCTATTAATGTTAATGATTCTGTTACAAAATCAAAATTCGATAACCTTTACGGATGTAGAGAATCTCTTGCCGATGGAATAAAACGTGCTACCGACATTATGATTGCAGGTAAAGTTGTTGTTGTTTGCGGTTATGGTGATGTTGGAAAAGGTTGTGCTTTATCAATGAGAGGCCTGGGAGCTAGAGTTATTATTAATGAAATTGATCCTATTTGTGCTTTACAAGCTTCAATGGAAGGTTTTGAAATAAAACCACTTGAAGATGCTCTTGATGAAGGAAATATTTTTGTAACAGCTACCGGAAACTGTGATGTTATAACTGCTGAACACATATCAAAAATGAATGATCAAGCAATTGTTTGTAATATTGGACATTTTGACAATGAAATACAAGTTGCTAAATTAGAAAAAAGAAAAGATGTAAAAAAAGTTAACATTAAACCTCAGGTTGATCAATATTATTTTGACGATGGACACTCAATAATTTTACTTGCCGAAGGCAGATTGGTAAATTTAGGTTGTGCAACAGGTCACCCTTCTTTTGTTATGAGCAACTCATTCTCAAATCAAACTTTAGCACAAATAGAACTTTGGAAAAATAATTATAAAACAGATGTATATCGTTTACCAAAATATCTTGACGAAGAGGTTGCTCGTCTTCACTTAGAACATCTTGGTGTAAAACTAACAACATTAACAGATAAACAATCAAAATATATTGGTATTGACAAAAACGGTCCTTACAAACCGGATCATTATCGCTACTAATAACAAAAACTTTTAAAAAAAGCTGTCTAAAATTAATTTTAGACAGCTTTTTTGTTTTAACTATTTTATAATTATTTTTTTACTGATTATTGCCTTGTTCTTTTCTTTTAGTTTAACAATGTAAATTCCTTTTGAGTTATTTTCAGGATGCCAATTAAAACTTAATGTTTGCTTATCAATTTTTTGTCTTAAAACGGGTTTCCCTAATATATCGAATATTGATACTTCAGCATCTTCATGTAAATTAAACTTAAAAGTAAATTTATCTGTCGATGGGTTCGGGAAAATATGTAAGCTGTTTTCTTCGTTCAATTCATTATCATTTATCTCTGCATTTAAATCCCAATATCCAAGAGCATATTCTCCCAACAAAAGACTGTCTGTTGTAAAACTTCCTTTTAATAAAAATCCTTGCCAAGTATTGCTTATTTCTCTCCAATTATTTGCAGCGCTTTTACGATAAAGAAGAATTAAAGAATCGCCATCTTCAGGCTTTTCTTCTTCATTTACAAAATCATAATAAAATTTCCCTTTAGCTGAAAAATTGTCCGGCAACATTCCGTCAACTTTCCAATAATTGTCAAAGCCGGAAATTAATAAATGGGGAACTATTGTTTTAAAACCATCCGGGGAAACCCAATTCTGCTCTACTCTAATAAATGCAGAATCGGTTATGTTTAATACTATTGTACTAAAATCTACATTACTAAAAGTAATGCTACCAAGCGTTTTAATTGTTTTGTGCGTATTTGTATTGGCATCTCCCATTTTATTATTATAATCAACCATTACAATTTTTGGATTAATATTAAGCGAAAAGGTTTGATTTCCTGTTTCTCCTGAAAAGAAAATTGTTTTTGTGCACATTTGCCAATTTTCGTCCATAAATGTTAACTCAACTCTGTTTGAATTCGCAAACTCTGTTTTTTCTTTAAGCTTTTGACGAACATAAACTGTAGTTTCATATTCATTGCCATTGTTAACAACACTAAAAGAATCAACAGAAAAATGAGAAAACCCCGGAGAAAAAACCCAAGCCTGAAAAAAATCTGTTAAATCAACCCCTGTATTTTCTGAAAGGAAATCTCTAAAATCTTCAGACGATACAGATTTATATGAAAATGCTGAAAGATAATTTTTAATGCCGGAGAAAAACAGACTGTCTCCCAAATATCCTCTTAAAGTATGAGCAACATCTGCACCTTTATCATAAACAGTTGTTCCATAAGTATAATCATGAGGAACGCCGGAAACAGCTCGATATCCATCATCGTTAATGTGTGCGAATTTCAAAACATATTTATGATTATTATTTACATATTGTATAAAACTGCTTTCTCCATAAAGATTTTCTTTATTAATTGCCTCACAATAAGAAGCCCAACCTTCGTTTAACCACATATCATCAGCGGTTTTACATGTAACCAAATCGCCAAACCAGTGATGTGACAATTCGTGTGCATATAATGTTTCTGAAGACAAACTACCATCAAGCGCCGAGATTGGATATGCGATATTTGTTGCATGTTCCATTGCACCACCATCAAAAGGGACACAAACATAACCAACTCTTTCCCAAGGATACTTGCCAAATCGAGATTCATAACCCGACAAGACTTGCTTTAAATTCTTGAATGTTTTTACTGCACTTGCGCTATCTGAAGGATTTACATAAATATCAATCGGTATAGTATTTCCTGAAACACTGGTAAAGCTATCAACAATAGCAATATAATTTCCAACGGCAACCGAAGAAAGATAGGTAGGAATCGTATTGTGTAATTTCCAATGATAAGTTTTTGTTCCGTCGCCATTATTTGTTGTAGAACTTAAAGTACCGCCACAAATAGCTTCATGTTCGTCTTTTACTGTGATATTAAAATCATAAGTTGCTCTATCAACAAAATCATCAATACAAGGATACCAAGCTCTTCCAAAACAAACAGGGTCTGAAGCCATGCCAACTCCCATATTATAAGCACAGTCACTTGTATAAAAAAAACCACCCCATTTTGCATCTTGTTGTGGTTTACCATTATAATAAACAGTAATGTTTATTGTGTCGCTTATAGACATCGGTGTTTCCATATAAATATTTAACAAAGTGTCGTTATATGAAAAATTTTCAATTTTATTGTTCTCTGCCGAAATAGAATCTATTGTGAAATTTAATAAATCTAATGAAATAACATCTAAATTCTCTATCTTAGGAACTATTGTAAGTTTAGTATTACCTGAAATTTGTTTTGTGGCAAATTTTGTAATATTTAAATTTATTGAGTAATTTAGAACATCCAGAGAATCGCTGTGGAGATTTGTTTTTTTATATTCTTTATTTTTTGAAACAGCAGAACTTATAGAAAAAAATAAAGCAATAAGGATTACAATAATTCGTTTAATAAACATAATTTTAGAGTTTTAAGTTTTAATAATTAATGCAAATAAAAAACTTTTAAACAAAAAAACAGCAATTTGTAATAACTTTTATGCAAAAAAATTCAAAAAATCCACTTAGTGGAATTAAACCATCAAAAATTATATACCCAATCTTAATTGGTTTGGCTGTTGTTGGCTATATGCTATATAAAAATTTTGACGAGCAAGCATTTGAAATAGTAGAATTCACAAAAAAATCTGTTTTTTGGCTTTTTATTGCAATATTGTTAATGATAACAAGAGATGTTGGATATATGATTAGATTAAAAATACTAACCAACAACAAATTTTCATGGTTAAAGGCATTTCGTGTAATAATGCTTTGGGAATTTACCTCTGCAATAACACCTTCGGCAATTGGAGGAACAAGCGTTGCAATATTATATGTTAACAAAGAGGGTTTAAGTGTTGGCAAAAGTGCTGCTGTTGTTATGGCAACGTCTTTTTTAGACGAGTTGTATTTTATTATTATGTTTCCTCTCTTGTTTATTGTTATTAATCCAAATGAGTTATTCTCTATTGGGGGGGATTTTTCAATAACAAATGCTTTTCTGCTTTTTGCTATGATTGGTTATGGCATAAAATTTATATACACAGCATTTTTAAGTTATGGTCTGTTTAAAAATCCACGAGGACTAAAATGGATATTACTCTGGGTTTTTAAATTTCCAATTATCAAAAAATGGCGATATGGAGCACATAAAGCCGGCACAGATATTGTTAAAAGTTCTAAAGAATTAAAAAACAAACCTTTTTTATTTTGGTTAAAAGCATTTGGTGCAACATTTATTTCATGGACAGCAAGATATTGGGTTGTTAATGCATTATTCTTAGCTTTTTTTGCTGTTAAGGGTAACTTCTTACTGTTTGCCCGACAAATGGTTATGTGGATAATGATGCTTGTCAGCCCAACTCCGGGAGGTAGTGGCTTTACCGAATTTGTTTTTTCTAAATACTTAAATGATTTTCTTCCCTCACCGGAATTAGCTGTTGTTATGGCATTATTATGGAGATTGATTACATATTATCCGTATTTAATAATGGGTGTGCTTTTAATGCCAAAATGGATAAAAAAACATTTTAGTAATAACCAAATTAATGAAGAAATACCAATTAAAAATATGTAAGGGTACAAATATTTATTATTTTTGTATTTATTTTTTTCTAAAAAATTAATGACAAAAGATCTCGAAAAGCTTTTAGATAAAATTATCTATCCTTCAGACTTAAAAAAACTAAGTGAGTTTGACTTAATTCAGGTTAGTAAAGAGTTGCGTGAATTTATTATTGATGCTGTTTCAACAAATCCGGGACATTTTGGTGCCAGTTTGGGAGCCGTTGAATTAACCGTTGCACTACATTATGTTTTTAATACTCCTTATGACAAAATTGTTTGGGATGTTGGTCATCAGGCTTATGCCCACAAAATACTCACCGGAAGAAAAAATGTTTTTCACACGAACAGAAAATATAAAGGAATAAGTGGTTTCCCTAAACGTTCAGAAAGTGAATATGATGCTTTTGGTGTAGGACACTCATCAACATCAATATCTGCTGCTTTGGGAATCGCTGCTGCTTCATCAATAAAAAACGAAAAAGACAGACAC
>JAGLDO010000073.1 GCA_023145555.1 Bacteroidales bacterium | reverse complement strand
GAAACTTCTGCTATTTGCTTATCTAACAATTTGCTTTCGGAAATATCAACAGCAATCAGAATATTTTTATATGAAGTGTCGTCATCAATAATTGGTTTATATATTTCTTTTACCCATTTTTCAACTTTATTAACAACAAGGCGTCTTTCTCTTACTTGTACATTTCCGTCTTGTAATTCTTTTAATAATTCTTCGTAATCGTCACGCGATTTTTCATCTTTCACAATAAAATAGTCAAATAATTTTCCTTTCATAAAATCAGCAGGATAGCCATAAGTTTCAGCCATTTTATTATTAACGCTAACAATCATTCCTTCCATATCTAAAACAATGATTGGGATAATGTTTTGCATTGATTTTATAACACTCTTAAGTTCAACATCTTTTTTTTCGGCTTCTTCTTGAGTGGCTTGTAACTCTTCTAAATTTTGGCGCATTTCTTCTTCGTGTTGAGAAAGCTCATCTTTCTGATATTGAGCCTGTTCAAGCAGCTTGTTGGTTTTTAAATTTACTTTTATGCTGGCTATTGTTGAAGCAATGCTCTCGGCTACTTTTTCGATAAAAGCAATTTGATATGGTTCAAATTCATTAAAAGATACAAGCTCAATAACACCATATATATAATCGTTAAGGTTTAGCGGTATGATTAAAACATTTCGTGGACTTTTGTCGGTAGAAATTCCTGTTGTGATAGAAATAAAGTTTTCGGGTATATTTGTGATATATAAAATTTTTTGTTCCTGAGCAGCTCGTCCAATTAGTTCTTCACCCAACAACACCTGTTTTTTAATGTTTTTCTTTCTTCCAAAAGCAATTGTTGCAAACAAGTCGTAATAAATATTTTTTTCGTCTTCATCATTAATTATGAAAAATGCTCCTTGAGCAACTTCAACATACTTAACTAAATTTTTAATAATATTGTATGAAAATTTCTTCATGTTATCGTTGTTATCACGAAGAATTTCCCCAAATTTTGCCAGACCCCGGGTATGCCAATTCCTTTTTTCTTCTTCCAGTTTTTGTATTTCTTCCTCTTTTGAAGCATTTACAAGACTTTCTCTCATCTCTATTAATGAATGTCCTAAGGCGTCTTTTTCGCTTAATAGTTTAAACTCGGCATCTAAATTACCCTGTCCTATTTCATTAGCAAAATCAATAGCTCCGTCTAATCCGTCAACTAATTTATTTATTGATTTAGAAATATCACCAATCTCATCATTTGTTTTAATATTTACTTTTTGTGATTTGTGAATATTCCCCTTGGCTATCTCTCTTAATGAATTGGTAATTTTTAAAATTGGGTTTGTAACAATTCTTTTAGAAACTAATAAAATTATTAACGAAAGGATAAGCAAACCAACAATACCGATAAGTATTGAGTTAAAAAATATATTTTGTGCTTTAACCATCAACACTTCTTTTGGCACAACAATAGCAAACGACCACGGTGTTATTGTGTTACCAATTTTTATTGGATGAAAAGTAATATAACTAAGCAATATTTCTTTATCAACAGTTATTAATGAGAACTTTTCACCTTTTTTTATTTTTTCTAAAACATGAAATCTTTTTTGAGTAAAAGGAGCAAAATCTTTAAACGTTTTGCCAACCAAATTTTTATACGGATGTGTAATAAAAGCGCCATTGTTTGAAATCAAAAAAGCATAACTTCCTTCAATTGGTTTAATAGAATCGACAAGTTGTTGAAAATTATCAAGAGGAACATCAATACCAACTACTCCTATAAAATTATCGTTTTTCATTATTGGTATAATCGTGTTTGTCTCAAGCACTTCGTCATTTTTTTTGCCTGTATATGAATAACGATAAGGTTCCATAATTGTTTCTTTACCGGTTGATTTCGGTATTGTGTAGTAGTCTCCTTGAAAAAGTTCCTGTTCGGTTGATGTTTGTGTTTTAATTTGTCCTTTATCTTTATAAAATGTAGGTGAATAATTTCCTATAAAAGTGCTTTCAAGGGCATTAATATATTGTGAATCTAAAGTGTCAATAGTATTTGGCTCCCAGATAGTCCAAACGGAAATATATTTGTTGTTTTCTTTAAGAACGCGTTTCATCATTGTAGAGAAAGTGGCTCTTCGTTCTTGCATTGGGATGTCTTCAAAATTATTAAAAATTTGCTGTAAAACCTTTGTAGATTCCATATAGCTGTCAAGGTGTGTTTTAATTATATTTGCATAGTCATTAACATATGTATCAGCCAATCTTGTTGAATTAGAATATGATTTCCCCTTTAAGCTGATACTAATGATGCCAACAGCAGTACCAAAAATTAAAACCGAAGTAAGCAATATAAAAAACAAAATTTTTGCATTTAGCTTCATCTTAATTTTCATTTCTCTCCTCCAATAATATTTATGTTAAAAAAATGATTCATTATGTAATCAAAGTTTGCTAATAAGGGTTAACTCTTTTTCTGCAACTAACCATAGTTCATTTACTTCTTTAATCAAATCAGGAATATCACTTCTCTTTGATTTTATTTTTGCATTATTTTCGATAATACTCAATTTTTCTACCAGTTCTTTTAATTCAAAATATTTTAATTTCGCCTTAAGGTTAACAAGCTTAAAGCCAAAATTTTTCCATTTTTTTTCTTCGTAAATTTTCTGCAAATCAGAAATATGCTCAGGAATAGTCTTCAGAAAAACATTAACAACATTTTTTATACTCGACAGGTTATTGTTGTAAAGTTTTTTCATCGGTTCTAAATCAACATGTTCAAAATTAAACTCTTGACTTAATATTGTTTTATTTTTTTCAATCTCTTTAGCCGACAACTTTGACTTTTTACCTTTTTGTTTTCTTTCAGCTAATAATAATTTTTTATTTTCCTGTTCGGTAATATCAACAGCAATGTTAATTATTTTAAATGTTTCTCCCTGTTGGTCAATAATCGGTGTATATGTTTCAAAAACCCAACTTTCTTTCTTTTTCGATTTAATATATTGAACTTTTTGCTTTGTTTCTCCTTTTTGTAAATCTTGCCAAAATTTAATATACTCTTGTTGCTTCTTTTCGTCTTCAAATTTATAAGAAGCATCTATAGCTTTTCCTATCATTTGTCCCTCTGTTAGACCGTAAAGATTTAAAAAGCTTTCGTTCATGTCAAGAACTCTTCCTTGAAGATCGTATTCGGCAACAAGCATCGTTTCTTTTACTACATCAATAAGTCCAACCATTTCTTTTTCGCGTTTGTTAGCTTCTTCTTGAGTTGCCTGCATCTCCTCCATATTTTGACGCATTTCTTCTTCTTGTTGTTCTAACTCTTCAGCCCTATTTTGCGATAATTGTAATAACTCGGCTGTACGAAGATTGATTTTTACATTATAGATTGTTGAAGCTATGCTTTCGCTTATTTTTTCAACAAATTCTATTTGATAATTTTTAAGACTATTAAAAGATTCTAATTCAATCACACCTAAAACTTCATTGTTAAGTTTTAAAGGTATAAACAATAAGCTTTCGGGCTTTTCTTTTCCCAATCCCGATGTAATATTAACATAATCATGAGGCACATCTGAAACAAAAATTTTATCTTTTTCTAACACACATCTCCCAACATATCCTTCACCAAGATTAACACGAATTTTGTCTTTTTTATGCTTTTCAAAACCAACAGCAGCTTTTAATTCATAATATATATCTTGATCATCAGTATCATTAATTACATATAAACCACCTTGGTTTGCATCTAAATACGATACTATATTACTCATTATATTATAGACAAACATTTCAAAATCATCGTTATTATAACGAAGTATTTCGCTGAATTTTGCAATACCACGCGAAGCCCAGTTCAAATGTTCTTCATTTAATTTTCTTTTCTTTTCTTCTTCATTTGCTTTATTCAAACTTTTCTGCATTTCTAATATCGACTTTCCTAATCTGTCATTTTCACTTAATTGTGAGAATTGTGCACTAAAGTTTCCCTTACCTATCTCAGTTGCAAAATCTGATATGGACTTCAATCCATCTATTAAAGTATTAACAGATCCTGCCATTTCGCCAATTTCATCGTTAGTTTTAACCGGAATTTTTATAGAATCGCTTACTTCTCCTTTTTCTAATTTTGATAATGATTTAGAAGTTCGTTTTAAAGGAATAGAAATTCCTAAAGCAATAACAAGAATTACAGTAAATAACAACACAAAACCAATAAAACCAACAATTGTGGCTATTTTATATTCCTGATTAATCTCGTCATAAATTGTTTGAAGAGGTACAACTATTGCCATTGACCATGGCATTTTTGTTTTACTAATTACAATAGGTGCAAAAGTAACATATACACTATCTTGTCCATTAACATCTTGAAGAAAAAATTGGAAATTTTCGCCGTTATTAACTTTTTTAAGTATTGAAAATTGTTTCGTATTTACAGAGTCTGTTTCAAAAATCGAAATCCCCACTAATTTTTTATTCGGATGAGCAATAAATGAACCATCATTATCTAGAATGAAAGCTGACGAGTTTTTAAAGGGGTGAATAGAATCTACAAAATAATAAAACTTATCTAAAGCAACGTCCATACCAACAATTCCAACATAAGTGCTGTCTTTAAAAATTGGAACAACAATACTTGTCTCTAATATTTCATCGCTTTTAAGCTTTGTATATGAATAAAAATATGGTTTTGTAATAACTTCTTGTTGAGTCGTTTTTATTTGATAATATAAACTATTAACATCGTCACCTTCAATATTTAAAGAATCTACAGTAATATTTATTTCATCAGTTGTCCTGTAATATGCGGTTGAAACTCTTCCATAGGTTTTATTCCAATTGCTGTCGATAGCAAACAGCTCCCAACTATCCCAAACAGAGGTATATAAGGAATTTTCTGATAATAAACCGCGTAATAAATTATTATATATAATACGTTGGGAAGAATAATTTTTAATATCATAATCTTTCATTATGTGAGATGTTGTTCTTGCTGCTTCAAAATCAACATCTAATTGTGCAGAGATTAAATGCGCGTATTTTGTTGCATAAGAATCTGTTAATTGTTTGGCATCTTTTATTGCCATTTTTTTAAAGTTATATCCCACAAATTTTGCAACTCCAAAAAACAACAATATTGAAGATGTTAATATGAAAAAAAATATTTTAACAGTAAGACCAAACTTAATTTTCATTTTATTCCTCCATTTTTTATCATATATGAACTGTTATGAATTATAATAACAATTTTTCAATTAGTAATTTGGATCTAAATTAACCCTGAATTTTTCCCCTTGCTTCTTCCAATTCTTTAACTCTTCGGGAATCTGTTATATCAAATGCAATATTTAATACTTTAAACGGTACTCCGTCAATATCCATAATTGGCATATACTCTTCGGAAATCCACATGTCTTTATCACCAAATTTTATGTGTTGAATTTTCTTTTTATTAATACCTGCTCTAATATCGTTCCAGAATAATTTTGAATTTTCCGGATTTTCTTCATCACCTATGCTATAAAATCCTTGTTGTTTACCAATCATTTGATCACGATTAAGACCTAAAACATTTAAAAATTTGTCATTAATATCTAAAAGCCTTCCTTCCATATCGTACTCTGCAACAAAAGAAATTGATTTTATAGCATCCAAAATACCTGTCATTTCTACACCTCGTTTAGCTGCTTCTTCTTGTGTTGCCTGCATTTCTTCAAGATTCTGGCGCATCTCTTCTTCTTGAGCAGACAATTCTTCACTTTGTTTCTGGAATTGCTCAAGCAGCATATTTGTTTGCTCATTAATTTTTACGGTTGATATAGTAGAAGCAATATTATCGGACACTTTCTCGATAAATTCAATCTGATATTTCTCCAATTTTTTAAATGAAACTAATTCAATAACACCGTAAACTATATCGTTAAAAATTGCAGGAACAACAAGCAAACTACTAGGATTAGCTCCACCTAACCCTGAGGTAATATTTACATAATCGTCGGGGATATCAACCATATAAATTGATTCTTTTTCGAATGCACATCTTCCTATTAATCCTTCGGCAACAGTAAATGTTTTTTTAATTATGCGTTCACGATCGTAAGCAATTGCAGTTTTTAATTCGTATTTTATATCTTCTTTTTCTTCATCGTTAATAACAAATAAAGCTCCTTGATTACCATCAATATAATTAACAAGATTTTTCGTAATGTTAAAAGAAAGCTTTTCAAGATTGTCATTGTCTTGTCTCAAGATATCTCCAAATTTTGCAATACCTTGGGTAATCCATTTATTTTTTTCCTCTTCTTCTTGACGTAGCTTTTCATCGTGATCTGCTTGTTTTAAACTTTTTCGCATATTAAGCAATGAGTTTCCAATAATATCTTCATCGCTAAGGGACTCAAATTCTGCATCTAGATTACCTTTTCCAATTTCATTAGCAAAATCGGCTGTTCGGTTTAATCCTTTTGTAAGAGTATAAAGCGATTCTGCCATTTCTCCAATTTCATCATTTGAAGAAATTTTTATTTTTTTTGATTTTTCTACCTTTCCAAGTGATAAATCTTTTAATAATTTTGTTGTGTCGATCAAAGGACTGGTAATATTTTTTGAAATAATCCAAATAACAATAGCTAAAATTATCAAACCTATTAATCCAATAATAATTGAAATTAAAAAACTTTCATTGGCTTTTTGAGCAATAACTTCAAAAGGCACAACAATACCAATTGACCAAGATGTTGGGATATTTTTAATATTAACAGATGCAAATGAGACATAACTTTTTTTATGCGTATCTTTATCAACAACTATAATGGAAAAGTTTTGTCCTTTTTGAATTTTTTTAATCACATCAACTTTTGTGAAATACTCGGGATTTATTTTGTTAACAAACTCACCAACATAATTTATGTTTGGATGAGCAACAAACATCCCGTTGTTAGACAATAAAAAGGAATAACTCTTTTCAAATGGTTTAATTTTTTCAATAATTTTTTGAAACCTGCCTAAATCATTATCTGCTCCTGCAAGACCAACAAACCTGTTCGATTCCATTATTGGAACAGACACGTTTGAATTAATAACTGCATCTTCCTTTTTTCCCGAATAAGAATAAAATTCAGGATCTATAACTTTTTGTTGACCGGAAGTCTTCATCTTAAGATAATTGCTTCCGGGAATGTCACCTTCAGTATTTAATGTTTTTTCTAAAAATTTTATCTCCCCATTTTCTCTATACCAACCCGAAAGCACTCTCCCGTAGGGTTTATCCCAAGCAGTATCAATTGCCGACAGCTCCCAGCTTGTTGCTATAGACAAAAATTGAGGATTAAACATTAAAATATTTTTTTGCATATCAAGATATATTTCGTTCCAAATATTTCTTGGCAATTTATTATAAGACAGAGCGACTTGTGAAAGAGTTCGGGTAATGTAAACATCTACATCAATTCCCGATTTAATAATGTTGGCATATTCGCGGGCATAAGAATCTGCTATTTGCTCAACGTCATCGGTTGCCATTTTTTTTGAACTAAAACTTACATAACCAAAAACTGCAAAATATATTAATATTGTTGTAGTTAGTATGTATAAAATCATTTTTTGATTAAGCTTCATCTTAAGTCTCATCTTTTTAATATTTAAAATTTACAACTTACTGTTTAATCTTTTTTAAATTTTATAAAAAAATATAATTTAATCCTTATCAAAAATTAATCTTTGCTTCTATTAAAATGCTTCTATATCTGTATTAAACTTAATGATTTACCCTGTAATTATCGAAGCTTGATTAAAGACTTTTTCATTAAGCTACTAATATAATAAAAAATAATTAACAAAACTAAAACGATTTAAAACCAATAATTTTACGCACCTCTTGTAATGTTTTTGATGCATTTTCTCTGGCTTTTTCTGCTCCCATTTTTACTGTTCTGCGTAAAAATTCATCGTTAGAATTTATGTCAATAATTCGTTCACGTATTGGTGTTGTAGTTTTAATTATATCTTCAGCTAACTGTTTTTTTAAATCACCATAACGAATTTCACAATTGTTATATTTTTCTTTAAAATATTCAACTGTATCAGGAGTTGAAACAACATCTAACAAAGTAAAAAGATTTTGTATTGGTTCAGACATTTCTTGATTCTTTTGAGCAGGACCACTATCGGTTACTGCTCGCATTACTTTCTTCTGAATTACTTTGGGCTCATCAAACAAATAAATACCATTGCCTTCTGATTTCCCCATTTTACCACTTCCGTCTAAACCGGGTATTTTTATCATTTCACCTCTAATTCCATAAGGTTCAGGAATTGGGAATAAATCAACTCCGTAAATGTTATTAAAACGCTTTGCATATTTGCGGGTCATCTCCAAATTCTGTTCCTGGTCTTTACCAACCGGCACTTTATTTGCTTTTTGAATCAAAATATCTACTGCCATTAAAACCGGATAAGAAAGTAATCCTGCATTAACATTATCCGGGTGTTTTCTTACTTTATCTTTAAATGATGTAGTTCTTTCTAATTCTCCTACATAAGCATTCATATTCATCAACAAATATAATTCTGCTATTTCCGGAATATCACTTTGCACATAAATTGTAGCCACTTCGGGATCAATTCCACAGGCTATATATTCTGATAATACTTTTTTAACATTATTGTGTAAATCGTCTGGAT
>JAGLDO010000072.1 GCA_023145555.1 Bacteroidales bacterium | reverse complement strand
TGCCCTGTCGAACGTATCCCGCTAACAACTGTTTCCATATCTTAATTAAAATTTAAACTTTTTTACAAATCTAATAAAATGTGTGTTAAAATTCGTTTTTTTATAATCATATTTACTATATTTCGCATATTCATTATTTCACAAACAAAATTAATAATTTGAATAATGATAATAGATGAACAAACAATAGAGCATCTTTCAAACTTGTGTAAATTAGAGTTTTCTGATAATGAAAAAACACAAATAATTGATGATTTGAATAACATTTTATGTTTTGTCGATAAAATAAAAGATGTTGATACTTCATCGGTTAAACCGCTAATTTATTTATCGGATAGAAATAATGTTTTACGTAACGACAGCATAGCAAAAATCACTTTAAAAAAAGATGCGTTAAACAATTCGCCATCAGATGATTCTGATTTTTTTGTTGTGCCAAAAATTTTGTAAAATAAATTATGCTTGTAAATAAACCGGTTTATTACTTTTTTAGTTTTTGTTGTCTACCACAAGGTTCACAAAGGTTATCATTAAGTTTACTATAAATTGATTATAAGAAATTATTGAAATAAAAAATCAACGCTAACAGAATGTTAATTAACAAAAGCAATTGAATGAAACGATTATCGTATTTTTATGACTAATGCCGAAGGTATTGGCTACAATGCAACAGAAAGAAAAACCAAAAACAATGAATTAATTGAAATAGGCAAAGAACTTTCAAAGTTTATTAATCATATAAACGAGACCGAAGTATGAAAAAAGAAAATGTTATCCATATTTTTATTCCCCCGAATTCGAGGGAGTTAAAAATAATTTAACGAGTTCAACTTTTTTAATAGAGAAAAAATTATGAGCAAGAAATACACAAAAATAACCGTTTTAGAAAATAGTATCACAATTACTCCCAATGATTTTATTTCGTTAACCGATATGCTGAAATCAAAAGATGGCGATTTTTTTATTTCTGATTGGTTGAGAAACAGAAACACTGTTGAGTATCTTGGTATTTGGGAAAGAATAAACAACCCTGATTTTAATTATGGCGAATATGCCATAATTAGAAATCAAGCCGGCCTAAATAATTACAAAATTAGTGTTAAAGAATTCCAAATAAAAAGCGAATTGGAAAAACGGCTTGACCATTATTTTTATTCTCACGAATTTAATGAGCATGAAAAAACATTAATAAAGTTTCACGAAATATTAAAATCTTTAAATAACGAATATGATTTTAGAGACTATAAAGAAAATGGCACTCCATATTTAAAAGAAGCAAATAAGGAAATTGAAAATATTTTATTAAATTAATTATGAAAGCCGCCTTGCAAGCCATACATATCCCGATACAAAATCGGTAAATACGCAAAAATGGAAGTTTATTGCAATTTTTAGTATTCAATAATATTTTAAATTATTTAACGTTTAAATAAATTAACCAAACAATAACGCTCACTGTAAAAGATATAATTAAATTATATGCAAAAATTAAACATATTACTTTTTCTTTTTATATCGTTAAATTCGTACAGCCAGATTGGCGGAAATTCCGTTTACGAATTTTTAAATTTGTCTAGCTCAGCACGAGCTGCATCATTGGGTGGTGATGTTATTGCCATAAAAGATAATGATTTAGGGCTTTGTTCTTATAATCCTTCGTTGTTAAATAAAACAATGAGCAATAATCTTGTATTAGATTATGTTAATTATTTTTCTGACATTAACTACGCTTATGTTTCCTATGCAAAAACTTATGATAATATAGGGAATTTTGCTGTTGGACTTCAAAACATTAATTATGGTGATTTTATTGAAGCCGATGAGACCGGATTAATAACCGGAAATTTTAAATCGTCGGAATATGCTCTTAATTTGTTTTATTCAAAATCATTAGACAGTTTGTTTTCGGTGGGAGCAAATTTAAAACCTATCTATTCGGTTTTCGATAATTATACTTCTTATGGAATAGCTCTCGATGCAGGTATTACTTATCATAATGAAAAAAAACAACTCACGGCTGCATTTGTAATGAAAAATCTTGGCACACAAATAAAACCATATCACGAAGGAAATAGAGAGCCATTGCCGTTTGAGTTAGAGATTGGCGTTTCAAAAAAATTGGCTCACGCACCATTTAGATTATCGTTTATTGCCCATAATCTGGAGACTTATGATTTAACTTACACTAAAACAAACAATTCGGAGCCTACAAATGTTGATGCTTCAAATTCAAATACATCTGATAATTTCGATTTTATAGATAATTTAATGCGACATACTATTTTTGGTGTTGAATTTTTACCTACAAAAAATTTCTTTGTCCGCTTAGGTTATAACTACCAAAGAAGAAAAGAATTGCAAGTTGTTAAAGCAACAAATTTTGTTGGTTTCTCATGGGGATTTGGCATAAAAATTTCTAAATTCCAAATCAGCTATGGCAGTGCAACATATCACCTTGCAGGAGCTTCAAATCATTTCTCAATTAGCACAAATCTGTCTAATTTTTATAAGAAAAAACAGTCGTAACTCACCAATATACATAGAAATGCCTGTGGAATACTCTGTGGAAAATTATCACAGATGGTTATTAAAAAACGGAAGCAGATGGAATCGTCTTTTTTTATATAATAACGACCCGATTTATAGGAAAGCTTTAGAAATAGATGTTAAATCCAACAATTTGAAATAATCTTTTTTATTATTGATAAGTCTGATAATAATCTTTCGGATTGCAAATCCGAAAAAGCTTAGGTTCTGAATATGAAGACTTTTCGGAGAGGAACTCTTCCAGGTCTAACGACGCTGGAAGGTTTTCAGTGGTTATTTCAAAAGACCTTCCAGAATGCGAAGCACCTGGAAGTGTCTGATTACAATTGCATAAAGACATAAAGGATAAGGTGTTGAAAATAAGCTTTTTATAACTTATTATTTTAGTAGCATTTTTTTTTATTTGGCTTTTCGGAGCGAATTCAATTTTATATTATTTCACAATATCCATTGTGTATAATATTCCTTCAACTTGTCTTAAATAATTTCTTTTGTCAAATCGTGGTGCATAAACATAACCGTCAACAGTAATAATTCTATTGCGTTTCATATCAAACCGCGAAAAACTGATAAACGGACCACCCATAAAATCATTTTGCACTCTCCATAAGCCACGAAGTTGAGCTGTATATTTGCCATTTAAATAAAACTCTTTAAATTCCGGAGGAATAATAGCATGTTCTGTAATCATATATGTGTTAGGCAAAGGTCCTGCTATATTTTGTTTTAAAACAGAATCTCTAATCTGTATTAATAACTTATCATTTAATGCAATACTATCTTTAATATTATATGAATAAATTATAAGTCCCTGACTAAGCTGAGGTGTTTCATGTGATATCCACATAAAGTTGGTCGTATCAACACGCATGGCGTAACCTTTGGGTACTGATAATGATATGTGTTGTTTATCTCTAATTAATTTACAGAGACTTTTTTCTTCATATTTTGTATAATTCTTAATTATTCTTTGTCTTTCGGCTACATCAACGCTTTTCAATAATTTATCTTTATTTTCATTAAAGAGCTTTTTAAATTCTTTCTTATTGGGAGCAACAATGCTAATAAAAAGTTGTGGTCGTGCCCACACATTTTTTCTGAACGATATTTTGGCTTGTTTTATATTTGGTGATATTTGCGTAAATATTATGTTACGATGCAATTTTAAAATATTTGTAAAAGCTTTGTGGTTGAAAAAAAACAAGTTAAACATTGGTTCGCTTTGTGGTAAACCATAAACTTCTTGTGAATATAATTTTTTAAAATCTTTGCCAATATCGCTGTCTTTATATTTTTCTTTCATCACAAGCACTACCTCACCAGCTTTCCCCGATACAGATGGTAAAAGAGCTGTTCTGGCCTTTTTACTTTCACATGAAATTGTAAAAACAATTACTGTTATTAAAAATAAAATAAATAATTTTTTCATTGGTTTATAATTTAATTACGAATTAGGAATTATGGTTATTTGAATTTTTTTCGGTTTTAATAATACTTTTAAATTTCAAATTCATTATAATCATTCCCATGCCTGCCCTGTAATGAACTGTACAAGGTGTGACCAAATTAAATCTAAAATCTCAAATCTTAATTTCAAATACCTAATTATAAAAACGATTTTCAACTCAAATAATTGCATGTAAATTTATCAGATATATTCAAATTAAAAAAATTTTAGATTTTTAAGCAAAAAGTCAGCGAAAGCTAACAGAGATTGTTCTTTAAATTTGTCGGAAATAATTTGAACTCCAAATGGCATCCCATTGCTATGCTTGCCAAGAGGAATTGATATTGCAGGAACACCAACTAAATTTGCATGAACAGTAAAAATATCTTCGAGATACATCTCAACAGGATTTTGATTTTTTGCGCCCAATTTAAAAGCTGTTGTTGGTGTTGTTGGCGAAATAATAAAATCAAATTCATTAAATATTTTATTTGTCTCGTCTTGAATTAATTGTCTTACTTTTTGTGCTTTTGTATAATATTCATCGTTAAAACCTTTGCTCAAAACAAATGTTCCTGTCATTATCCGTCTTTTTACTTCTTTGCCAAAACCTTTTGTTCTGGTGTTTGTATAAAGTGAATTCAAATCATTTGAATTTTCGTTTCTGTATCCAAAACGAACCCCATCGTATCGCAAAAGGTTTGACGATGCTTCGGCTGTTGTGAGCACATAATAAGTTGGTATTAATAAATTGGCAAGCTTAAAATCTACACCTTTTACACTATGTCCTAAAGAGTTTAAATAATCAAAAACATTTAAAATTTTATCTCTTATCTCTACGTCTAATTCTTTATTGTTGAGGTGATTGTTAAAAAAAGCAATTTTGTGATTTTTGCTAAGTTCTAATGATTTTGAATATTCACTAACCGGTTTTTCCGATACTGTTGAATCGAACCCGTCTTCACCTGCAATTGTTTCTAAAATTAATGCAGCATCTCTAATATTTTTTGCTAAAATGCCAATTTGGTCAAACGATGAAGCATAAGCAATAAGTCCGTAACGAGAAACGCGACCATAAGTTGGTTTTAAACCCACAACACCACAAAAAGAAGCAGGCTGACGAACAGAACCGCCCGTATCAGAGCCAAGAGCTGCCAGGCATAAATTGTCGGCAACAGCAACAGCAGAGCCTCCCGACGAGCCACCGGAAACTCTTGTTTCGTCAAAAGGATTTAAAACGCTACCGTAAACAGATGTTTCGTTTGAACTTCCCATTGCAAACTCATCGCAGTTTAGCCGTCCTATAATTATTGCATCTTCGTTAATTAATCTTTTTACTGCGGTTGAGTGGTAAGTTGAAACAAAATCTTTCAAAATTTTTGAGCCTGCAGTTGCTTTATGTCCTTTATAGCAAATATTGTCTTTAATGCCAATAACAAGTCCGGCAAGCTTACCTGCATTATTTTTTTTTATTTTAAAATCTATTTTTTTTGCCTGAGTTTTAGCTTCTTTCTCAAAAACCTCAACAAAAGCATTCAGATGGCTGTCTTTTTTAATTTTTTTCAGATAAGTATTAACAATATCTTCAACACTAAGTTGGTTACTGAATAATTGCTTTTGTATTTCTGATAATGAATTATACACCTTATTATTTATAAATAAGTTTATTGAATTAGGAACATAAGAAATAACTAAAATAATACCAATTTTAGGCTATTCAACGGGTTATGTTTAATGATAAAACAAAC
>JAGLDO010000071.1 GCA_023145555.1 Bacteroidales bacterium | reverse complement strand
TCGAGGCTCTGCCTCGGGGTAGTTCATTTACAAATTTACCAAAAATCAATCATGTTTCATATCAATAATTATAAAAATTATTAAAACATGCAGTTCTGAAATAAAATTAATAACTTTGTCGCAAAAGAATTATAAACCAAACAAATTATAAAAATGATGCTTAATACATTACCTTATATCAAAAATTTAGATTCCAATAATTTTTTTCTTTTATCCGGTCCGTGTGTGGTAGAGAGTGAAGAAATAGTTTTTGAGACTGCTCAAAGAATTAAAGAGATAACCGACAGACTAAAAATTCCGTTTATTTTTAAGGCATCTTACAGAAAAGCCAATCGTTCGCGACTCGATTCTTTTGCAGGCATTGGTGACGAAAAAGCGTTAAATATCTTAAAAAATGTAAAAGAAACATTAAAAATACCTATTGTTACCGATATTCACACCGAAGAAGAAGCCACATTGGCAGCCAAATATGTTGATATTTTACAGATACCCGCTTTTTTGTGTCGTCAAACAAATTTGCTTGTTGCAGCAGCCAAGACAGGTAAAATAATAAACATAAAAAAAGGACAGTTTCTTTCACCCTCAGCCATGAAATTTGCCGCCGACAAGGTTGTTCAGTCCGGAAACGAAAAGGTAATGTTTACCGACAGAGGCACAATGTTTGGTTATCAAGATTTGATTATTGATTACAGGGGAATACCTGAGATGCAGCAAATAGGTTATCCTGTTGTTCTTGATATTACTCACTCGTTGCAGCAACCAAATCAAAGTTCAGGCGTAACCGGAGGTAAACCCGAATTAATTGAGACAATTGCCAAAGCCGGTATTGCTGTTGGCGTTGATGGCATTTTTATTGAGACACATCCAAATCCGGCAATTGCAAAATCTGACGGAGCCAATATGTTAAATTTAGATCTTCTTGATACACTTTTAACTAAATTAGTAAAACTGCGTCAAACAGTAGTTTCTTTATAATTTAAATAATCTCAATCATCTGACAAACACTGCTGTTCGAGATTTATAATCCTGAATTAATAAGCTGAATACTAATACTTTCGGATTACAAATCCGAAAGAGCAGAGTTTAATCATTGATATTTAAAAATATGAAACTGTGATTTTGTATTAACCTTATGTATTTTTGAATTAATAATTTTCTGAAAGAAAAAAATATGATTAGCCCACGATTTTAATCGTGGGTATTGATAACAAACAAGATAACCGCAGGGAGCAGTCTGTTAATTAGAACGTAAATTTTATTCCCCTGCGGAATTAAGGAAAGTTTTCGAAAAGTATAGGTTCTTAAATTAATGTTTTTTATTGATTTTGAGGATGAAATATATTTATAATAATTTGATTTTTAGATAATTCTACTTTGCCTAATAACAATTTGTATTAATCGAACTCAGGTTAATAGATTGCTTCAGACTTTGCCTTCGCAATGACGTTTATGAAGTTTTTTCGGAGTGAACTGAAATTTTCAAATTGATATTAAAATTATTCTTAACACATTGAAATTTAAATAATTGTTAAAATTGTCTAACTAATATTTCGATTTTGTTTCGTGGTAAGTAGTGTCAATGTTTAAATACTTTGACAGTAATTTAACACCAATATAAAAAGGTATTGTGTCGAGTAAAGCAGTAATCATTTTATATATATAGTTAGATAAAATAAGTATTCTTAGATGATGAAAAATTGTTTGCCCTTCAGGAATATGTATTGCTTTTGCATAATAATAAGTTATTAAAATTACAGCCAGTGAATCGACCATTTGACTTGTTAAAGTTGAGACGTTATTTCTCAGCCATAATTTTTTACCTTTTGTCAGTCGTCGTAAGAAATGAAAAATTTGTACATCAACAAATTGAGCAGTAAGATAAGCTATCATAGAAGCTCCAACGGCACCAAAAGTTAATCTTTGAATTTCGTAAAAAACTCTGTTATGGTCGCTTAAAGGAGGAAGTCCGGTGCTGGGAACAATAGTTGATTGAGGAGGTAAAAACCCACCAATCCACAGAATGAAAATAACCCATAAGTTTAAAAATAAACCAACCCAAACAACAGTATTTGCTCTTCGTTTACCGTATAGTTCACTAATAAAATCAGTACATAAAAAAGTTATTGGGTAAGGTAAAACACCAATGAATACAAAAAAAGGAACTTTAACATTAGAAATTGTAAAAGAAAGGTCGATGAGTTTTGTAAGCCCTAAAATGTTAAGCATTGTTAAAGACCCTAAAAACAATCCTGTTAAAATTAAGAAAACAAATTCCCGTCGTCGAGAATAAATATCATCAGAGCCTTTAAACATATTTTTTTTACTGTTGAATTATCAAATATATTTATATTTTTATTCAAATAAAAATTTTTTAGAAAATTAATTATTTATATATTGCATTATAATTTTTTGAACAACACATAATTACAATATGGGTCGATTTTTATATAATGCATTAAACATTGAAAAAAGTGAGGCAAAATCTGTATTTTTATTAATAATACAATCTGTATTTCTTGGAATTTTTTATGGTTCTTTTGAAATTGTTGCAAATACATTATTTTTAAAAACATTCGATTCTTCTCTTATTCCAAATGCCTACTTAATTTCCGGAATTATTGGCATTATAATGACTTCAATATTTTCAGAGTTTCAAAAAAAAATTTCATTCTCCAAGCTTACTTTATTTAATCTGTTTACGATATCGTTAATAACAGTTTTATTATTTTTTGGTTTTGATTTTGTTAGCACTAAGCTTGTTGTTTTTGTTGTATTTTTAATGTTAGGACCCTTAAACATTGTTGCACTTTTAGGTTTTTGGGGAACTATAAGTAGGATTTTTACCCTGCGTCAAGGAAAACGAATTTATGGAATAATTGACATGGGGCAGATAATAGGTATTATTGCTGTCAGTTATTCTATTCCAATAATTTTAAATTATTTACAAAGCACAAAAAGTATATTATTGATTAGTGCAATAAGTATTATTGTTGCTTTTTTCTTTCAATTTATTATTCAAGGCTTTTTTAATTTGAATGTGTCACAAGAAGAAGAAAGCGAAAAAGAAGAAAAAGAAGAAAAAAAGAGTGTCGGGTTTTTTAAATTACTAAAAGATAGATATATCTTATTAATGTCGCTATTTGTAATATTTTCTATGATTGTGGCATTTTTTGTTCAATATTCTTTCCTTGTCGTAACCAATTTTAAATATCCCGAAGAAACTGAATTAGCAAAATATCTTGGTGTGTTTACAGGTACAATGATGATTTTCTCAATCATTATTAAAGTTTTTGTTTACAGTAAGTTAATGAAAACTTATGGCTTAAAAATTTGTTTGTTAATACTACCTGCTTTAATGCTTCTTTTAACAATATTAGCTTCAGTTTCAGGTTATTATTTTGGGTTTACGGTAGCTTCAGGAGGATTTTTATTATTCTTCTTACTAATCTCTCTCAGTAAATTGTTTTCAAAATCAATTAAAGATTCTATTGAATTTCCTGCATTTAAACTGCTTTATCAGTCCTTAGATAAAAGAATTAGGTTTGATGTGCAATCGCGGGTTGATGGAACTGTTAATGAGTTTTCAGCTTTATTTTCGGGTATATTGCTATCGGTTTTAGGTTTATTAAGTTTCTTTAAATTAATTCATTTCTCATATACATTAGTTATTATTCTTGTTATTTGGATTTTTATAGCTGTTCAGTTATATAAACAATACCGTAAATCCTTAGAAAAATCATTAACTGTTTCTAAAACAGAAAATATTAAATCAGATAGTGACAGGAAAAATATACTTAATCAAATTATTGAAAAAATTAATAATGCTGATAACAATCAATTAGAAAATATAACTGATTTTGTTAAAATTATTAATCCTATTTTATACGAATCAGTACTTATTAAATTATTAAAACACGAATCTGAAGGTGTGAGGCTTTTTTCAATAAATAAAATAAGAGAACTAAAAATTTTTACTGCATATAACAATGTAAAAAAACGTATAAAAACTGAAAAGAATACAGAGATAAAAAATTCTCTTATTGACTTTGAAAAAGAGAAAACTATTCTGTTTGAAAAATATTCATCATTAAGTTCTCTTTCAAATCTTGTTAAATCGAACGACGTAAGCAACAAAGTTTTAGCTTCCAAAATTATAAGCGTAACATATAAAGATGAATACCGTAATTTGCTGATTTTATTGCTGAAAAATAATGATCCTATTGTAAAAAAAGAAGCAATAAAGGTTTGCGGATATGTAAAAGACGAACAGTTACTTCCGATGCTTGTCGATTTATTCACAATTTCTGATTATCATAAATGTGTTTTTGCTTCAGTATTTAAGTATGGAAGTGTTGCAGTCGATTATCTTGAGCAGGTTTTTAATAAATCGAATATTGAAAAAAATATATTAATTGATATTATTAAACTCTATGGATTTATTGGAGATAAGAAAACAGAAAAATTATTATTAAATAAATTCGATAACACAAACCACGATATTGTGGGTCAGTCTATTAATTCATTGCAATTGAGTAATTTTCAGGTCGATGAGCGTAATGAACATAAAATTCACAATATTATTGAGTTAAATATTCGCATTATTGCATGGAATTTGGCAGCAATAACAAGCCTTAAAGAAAATAACGAAACAGAAGATTTAAAGCAATCTCTTAACGAAGAATTAAAAAATAATTATAAAACATTGTTTAATTTGCTTTCTCTTGCTTACGATGCAAAATCAGTATTACACGTAAAAGAAAATTTAGAAAGCGGAACAAATGAAGGAATTGGTTTTGCTCTTGAGCTATTAGACTTGTTTGTTGCCGACGAACTAAAACCAACACTTTTTCCTGTAATTGATGATTCATCTAATCTTGATAAAATTAAAAAACTTCAAAACTTTTTTCCTGTAAATATTTTATCAACCGAAGAATTGTTAACTGCAATAATTAACAGAGACCCAAACTATATTAGTCGTTGGACTAAAGCCTGTGCTATTAAAAGCTTTTTTAAATTTGAGGATTTTAAAGTTAGTGACGATTTAATAGCTCAACTTTTTAATTCCGACAAACTTTTGAGTGAAACATCTGCAAATTTAATATACCGAAAAGATAAAAATGCCTATTATAATTGCATTGACAGAGTTGACGAAAGTATTAAAAAAAGACTAGATAAATTTACAGATACAGATAACAAAGAAGAATTTATTTTGTTGTACGATAAAATTTTGAGATTGAAACAAATAGAGCAATTTGAGGATTTTTCTACTGATCTTTTGTATGATGTGGTTGAAAATATTACTGAAATTAATTTAAGAAAAGGTGAAACAATAAATATTAATCGTCACGATTTGAATATAATTATTAAAGGAAAAATTGCTTTAAATAAAAGCAAGCAAGAATTTAATGAGAATACTATTCTCTGGAATAATTATTCAACAGATATAGAAAATGAATCTACAGCACAAGATGATTCTTTGTTGTTTCAAATAGAAAGAAATAAGATTAATGAATTAATTTTTAATAATAACGAAATTATTATTTCATTTTTAAATTTATAGACTAATAATTTTTAATTAAAAGGTTATGTATAGAAAAACAACAACAATTTTTCGACAATTGATTATAAATGTAGTATTTCCTGCAGTTGTCGCATTGCTTATACTTGGTGTTATTAACTATCAAAACACAAAAAAAATTCTTGTTGAATCGAGTGTTTCCAAGAATCATATAATATCAGATGAGATAATAAAAGTTCTTGAATTTCAGGATGTTGCACTTGATGTTTTGGAACAAAATTTAGATAAAAAAATAAAAAATTACAGCAATATTGTCGTTAATAAATATCTTTCTAATACAAAAAATATTGATAAAGTCGATCTTTACAAAGTGAGAAAAGAAGTCGGCATGGATCCGGATTTGTGTGATATTTATGTTATTAACAGTAAGGGTATTGTAATTAATACTACTTATAAAAAAGACATGAATCTTAATATCTTTAAATTTGGTGATGAACATAAAAATATGCTTCTCGATATTTTAAAAAACAAAAAATTTAAAAATGAAAGATTTGCCATTGAAGCCTCAACCCGAAGATTAAGAAAATATACTTACCAAGCCACAAATGACGGGAAATACATTATTGAAATTGGTATCTATTCACAAAAAGCAGATGAAATAATTAATTTCATAAGAGCTACTTTAAAAGACATTGCCAAAAAACAAGAAAGCATTAATTCCGTTGATTTGTTTATTGGAGCAGGAAAACCTTTCTCTTTAGATAAAAGCACTAAAGTAAAAGAGACACATAAAAAGATATTATATAAAGCCTTTCAGAATAAGGACACCATCACTTTTGTTGAAAAAGAAAACGGCTTAACGTTCAACTATGAGTATATTTATATGTACCGAAAAAATACAGAATTATATAAAAATGCTGTAATTAGAATTGTCTCAGACAAAACAAGCGAAATAGTAAGTTTACGAAACGAGCTTATTAAATTCTTCATAATATTTGGAATAACTTTATTTGTAGTAATATTATTAATCTATAAAAAAACTCGTGTTATTACCGACCCAATAAAACATTTGGTAAATAATGTAAATAGAATTACAAACGGTCATCTTAACGAAAGAGCTGAGGTTGTTGGAAACAACGAAATTGCGACTTTATCACAAAAGTTCAATATGATGATTTCCGAATTAGAAAGTTATTACTATGAATTGGAACAAAAAGTAAAAGACCGAACAGCAGAAATATCAAAACAAAAAGAACAGATAGAAGAGCAAAATAAGCATATTACAGATAGTATCAGATATGCAAAAAGAATTCAAAATGCTATTTTACCTCCTAACGACTATATTGAAAGCATAATGCCAAACTCATTTATTTTATACAGACCTAAGGATATAGTAAGTGGTGATTTTTATTGGATTAATGAACTTGATAAAAAAGTAGTCGTGGCTGCAGTAGATTGCACAGGACATGGAGTTCCCGGAGCATTTATGTCAATTGTTGGAAGTAACCAACTTAATCATGCTGTTAATGTTATAAATGCACGAAAACCATCTGATATTTTAGACGCTCTAAACGAAGGTGTTACAGAAACATTGAGAGAAAAAGGCGATGCTTCAATAAGAGACGGAATGGATATTGCTATATGTTCTGTCGATTATAAAAATAATAAAGTTCAATATGCCGGTGCTTATAACCCATTGTATTTAATTCGCAATAATGAACTGCTTCAATTTAAGGCAGATAAGTTCCCAATTGGACAAAGTGGAGTAGAAGAATTTAAGAAATATACGAATAACGAAATTGAGGTGCAAAAAGGAGATACTTTATACATCTTTTCCGATGGATATGCCGACCAGTTTGGTGGTGAAAGAGGGAGAAAATTTATGTATAAAGCCTTTAGAAATCTTTTAACAGAAATTAGCAATGAGCCGATGGATAAACAAAAAGAAATTCTTAATAAAACAATTGACGAGTGGAAAGGCGACATTGAACAAGTTGATGATATAATAGTGATTGGAATAAAAATATAAAACAATCATCAGTTGAAGATTTCAGAATTTGAAACGTCTTAATAGTTAAGACATAATTTTTAGATAAATCTTATAGTATAATGGCAAAATTTGACAATGATATTTTTATAAGCTTATCAGATAAAGACACAGCTTCTGATAAAAATAATTTATTGGTAAATAATCTTTGCCATTATTTACCACTTATTTTAGAACAATCTTCAAACAAGAAAGCTAAAATACTCAATAGCACTGAGCTTAATAAGTCTAAAGAAGATAAGTCTGAAACCTTTTCAAAAACATTGTTATTTGTTATAGTGTTAACTGAAAACTATCTTAAATCAGAAAAATGTATTACTGAATTAAATCTGATTTTTAAGGTTTTAAACGAACAAAGCTTAAAACAAGAAAATAGAGTTTTTAAAATTATTGATAGTGATGTAACATTAGAAAATCAACCAAAGTTGGTGCAAAATTTTATTAATTACAGTTTTTTTGAGATTGATAAAAAAGCAGGAAAAATTATTGATTTTAATTCATTGCAAGGTAATTTTTTAGAGAAAACTCTCTGGTTAAAATTAATTGATTTAACCTACGATATTCAGAACTCTATTATTATGGAAAAGAATAAAGATGTAGAGTTGCTGGATATTACCAAAACTATTTATTTGTCGCAATCAGGTACCGACCAGATTGAAAATTATAACAGATTAAAACGAGAATTTCTGCATCATAAACTAAATGTTATTCCGCGTATTTATTTATCGCAAGACGCAGAGAAGCTAAAGCCCGAAATAATCAATAACTTTAAACATTCGCTGTTGTCTATTCATATTATTGGTGGAGATTATGGAGATTTGCTCAATAATTCGGAAGAATCGATTGTTACTTTCCAAAATAAAATTGCAGTTGATTTTTTTGAAGATATTTGTATAGAAAATCCATATTTTTCAAGAATTATTTGGATTCCTCCAAAAGTAGAATTCAAGAATAAAAAGCAGGAATTATATGTAGAACAACTAATTCATAATACTAATGAAGTTAAAGGAGCAGAAATTGTTCAAGCACCTATTGAAGTATTAAAACAAATTGTGTTGCTGAAAATTGAACAAATAAAAAATCAAAAACACAACAAATTACATGTAGAAGAAACAAACGATAAGATTAAAATTTATATAATAAACGATAAGAAGGACAGTGATAAAATTGAGGATATTGTTAAGTACTTTGAGAGCAATCAAATTGAAACAATAACATCTTTATACACAGGCAGACAAATCGAAATGTTGAATAAATACAGAGAAAATTTAGTAAAATGCGATGCCGTTTTTATTTACTCAAATAATAATAATCAATGGATTAAAAGCAAAATAAAAGACATAAAAAAATCTCCCGGTTTTGGAAAAGAAAAGGAATTTCTGGCTAAAGTTTTTTATTCAGACAAAGAATATAATGATAGTATTTTAATTGATGAAGATTTCATAATTCTTGATAAACAAAAACAGTTTAACCCTGAGAGTTTATCTTCTGTTTTAACTAAACTCAAAAAATAAAATGGATAAATCAATATCATCAAAAAATAATAATAAAACTTATTTCAATCCATTTCCCGGATTAAGACCATTTAACATTAATGAAAGTCATTTGTTTTTTGGTCGAGACGGGCAAAGCGATGAGATATTACAAAAATTATCCGATAATAGATTTATTGCCGTTATAGGTGCTTCAGGAAGTGGAAAATCATCTCTGATTTATTGTGGGGTAATACCAATCCTTTATGGTGGATTTATTACCGATGCAGGTTCAAAATGGAAAATTATTAAATCAAAACCCGGAAGCTCACCTGTTAATAATCTTTCAGATGCAATTATTAGTTCTTTTAAGCTAAATTCTGATGCAGAATCTTCTGACAAAAAAAATATTATTGCGTCATTCTTAAACTCAAGCTCATTAGGTCTTGTCGAAGCAATTAAACAATTCAAAAGCGAAAAAGATGAAAATGTACTTCTTATTATTGACCAATTTGAAGAACTGTTCAGATTTAAAAAAAATACAAATAATCTAAATTCAATTAATGAATCAATTGCTTTTGTAAATCTTTTAATTGAAGCCATAAATCAAACTGACGTTCCTATTTACGTGGTTATCACAATGAGATCTGACTTTATTGGAGAATGTTCTCAATTTCAAACTTTTACTAAACTCATTAATCAAAGCAATTATTTGGTTCCCCAGATGACTCGTAACGACCTTCGTCAAGCCATATTAGGACCCATTGCTGTTGGTAGTGCTAAAATCACACCTTTTTTAGAACAACAATTATTAAATGATATTGGCGATAATCCCGACCAACTTCCTATTCTTCAGCATGCACTTATGCGAACATGGGATTATTGGCTAAATAATCATGACAATGATTCTCCAATTAATATTGAAGATTATAATTCTATCGGAAGAATGGAAAAAGCATTGTCTCTTCATGCTAATGAAGCGTTTGATGAACTTTCTCATAATCAAAAACAAATCTGCCAGAATTTATTTAAGACTTTAACCGAAAAAGGATCCGATAACAGAGGAGTCCGCCGTCCATCAAGTGCTAAAGAAATTGCAGCAATTACAAATGCTTCTGTTGAAGACACTATTACTGTAATTGATAACTTTCGAGGTCGTGGCAGGTCGTTTATTTACCCTTCTATAGAGTATCCAATTGATGAAAATTCTATTATTGACATTTCTCACGAGAGTTTAATGAGAATTTGGGATAAATTATCAAATTGGGTAAAAGAAGAGAACGATTCAATACAAATGTATACCAGACTATCAGATGCTGCTGCAAAATATCAAGAAGGAGAAACCGGTTTATGGCGTCCACCTGATTTACAATTGGCTATCAACTGGAAAGAAAAACAAAAACCAACACTTGCTTGGGCGCAAAGATACAACCCTGCTTTCGAAAGAACAATGGTTTATCTTCAAACAAGCAAAAAAGATTATGATGCCGAGGAAGAGAATAAAATTAAATTACAAAAAAGACAACTTCGTCGTACTCGTGTTTTTGCATTAGTGCTTGGTATTGCATCAATTATATCTTTGGGATTTATGCTTTATTCGGTTGTGATGAAACAAGAATCTGATAAGAATCGAGTCCTTGCTGAGAAACAAACTGTTTTAGCTAATAAAAACTTTAAAAAAGCTGAAGAACAAACCGCTATTGCTAAGGTAAAAGAAAAAGAAGCTGTAAAACAAAAGGCTATTGCTCAAGTTAAAGAAAAAGAAGCTGAAAAAAGTGCAAAATATGCTTTGTATCAAAAAGAAATTGCAAATAAAAAATCAATAGAAGCTGATAAACAAAGAAAACTTGCTGTTAAAAGTGAAAAAATAGCGCTTCAACAAAAAACAATTGCTGAAAAAGCCAGTGAGAGAGCCTTTTCACTTCGTATGTTATCTATTGCACAGTCAATGGCTGTTAAATCAGTACAAATAAACAACGATAATAATCTTAAAGCATTAGTTGCTTACAAAGCTTATTTGTTAAATAATAAGTATAAAGGTATTCAACAAAATCCTGATATTTATGATGGACTTTATTTGGCTTCAAAAGCATTTGAATTAAACAACAATAATGTTCTTAATGAACATAATAATCCTGTTAAAGGACTTGCTTTTAACAATTCTGAAAGTATTCTATATAGTACCTCAAGCGATGGAAAAATTATTGCTTATGAAAAAACCGATACTTCAAAATTTATTTTAATTCATGCAAATAATACAATAAATCGTTCATTAGCAATTAGCAATGATGGAAAAACTCTTGCTTGTGGTACAAATGATGCAAAAATTCAATTATTTAATATTACAGATAAAAATGATACAAATTTTGTTGTTTTAAATTGCCACAAAGGCGCCGTTTTATCATTAATTTTTTCAAACGATAATAATTCAATCATTTCTTCCAGTACTGATAAATCTGTAATTATTACCAATCTTTTAACTCAAAAAAGCATAACTATCTCAAAAGATATTATGATTAAAGGATTGACAAATAATAACTTAGGAAAATTTATTGCTGGATTTACCAATAAAGGCGAATTAATGATTTGGGATAAGAGCAGAAATTATTCGTATGAAAAATATGTTGCTCTTACAAATAAAGACAATACCGTTTCACTTATTAATACAACAGATTCTGCAAAATTAAAAAGTGATGTTAAACCCAATTTTTTAAATGTTGTTAGATATAATGATAATGGAACAAAATTGGCTCTTGGAGATATTAAAGGAAAAGTCTTTTTGCTTGATGTAGCTTCAAACAAAATTACTGTTTTGCAAGGACAAAATGCTCGTATTAATGATATTCAGTTTAGCCCCGATAATAAATTTATTGCCTCAGCAAGTTCTGATGGAACAACTCAACTCTGGGAAATGGATAATCTTAACAATCAACCTGTTGTGCTTAAAGATAACGATGCATGGATTTTGAAATTAGCTTTTACTAATGATTCAAAATATTTATACACAGCTTATTCCGACGGATTAATTCAGAAATGGGCTACAAAACCGATTATTATTGCTGATGATGTTGTGTCTAAAATTGAACGAAATATGACAAATGACGAATGGAATAAATTTGTTGCTAAAGACATTAAGTATGAAAAAATTAAATTAGATTTACCTTAAAATATAAAAATATGAAGCTCTTTTTTAATAATATTATTCTCTTAATATCTTTTTTGTTATTAAGTGCTAATGTAAGTGCTCAAAATGATTGTGCCTTAAATTTGAAAAACGCACAAAAGCTATACACACAAGGAGTTATTGAGGAAATCCCCAGTTTGCTAAACCCATGCTTAGAAGAAGGTTTTAATACTGAAGATAAAATTCAGGCATATAAACTTCTTATTTTAACTTATTTGTTTGATGATAAAAAAGACCTTGCAGAAGAAACAATGTTAAAATTTTTAAAAACAAACCCTGAATATAAAGTTAATCCAGCCATTGATCCTGCTGAATTTATTTTTCTTTTTAATTCATATTATACTAAACCGGTTCTTGAAATAGGTGTTACAGCTGCTTTAAATTATTCATTTCCTTTTATCACCAAACTATATGGTCCGAGTAATGTTAGTCAAGATAAAAGTAAATATAAATCTTCGGGAATGGGATTTCAGATCGGACCAAAAATCGTTTATCATATTTCCGATAAATATGATGTTGGAGCTACAGTTATTTATTCTCAGCGACAATTTGAATTAACAAGTTCTTTATTCGATTTTTCGAAAACAATTCTTATCGAAACTCAAAAATTAATTGAAGTCCCTGTTGTGGGTTATTATAAATTTGAGTTCACCGAAAAAATTAAACCTTATGTTTTGTCAGGACTTGCTTACTCTTATCTTTTTGATGCTTCTTATAAACCTGTAAGACAATATATCGACAATTCTCATAACGATGTTTCAGGTTCTGATTTTTCATTAAAAGAATTTAGACGAAAAAATAATGTGTCTATTGTTTTAGGTGCCGGTGCTCGATATAAAATTCCTAATGGAAATATATTTTTTAATATCAAATATAGTCTTGCTTTGTTAAATCAGGTAAATGCTGATAATCGTTTGTCTGATTTTGATTTTATTTCAAGATATTACTCTTACGATAGTAACTTTAATATTAATAACTTAACCATATCTGTTGGTTTTCTTTATTCTATATTTAATCACAAAAAAATTAAATAATGAAACGAATTCTACCATTAATAATTCTTGCAATCATATTTTTTGTAAGTGCCTGCAACAAAACGAATTTAAAACCTGAGCAAAAAGATTTCTTTATAAAACTTTTCGGCAACTCTAGTCTTGATTATGGTATTGACGTGAAACAAACCGACGATGGTTATATTTTGCTATCAACAACAACAACGGTTAACCAAGGAACCGACATATTGCTTATTAAAATAAATGAATATGGTAATGAACAATGGTCAATTACTTATGGCGATACTTTAAACGACTACGCAAACACCGTTGTGGTTAATGACGATGGTTCTTATACTTTATTAGGCACTAAAACAGTTGACAAAACGTCAATGTATGAAGATATATTTATTGCTAAAGTTAGCAATAACGGCGATAAACAATGGGAAAAGCAAATTGGCGTAACTAATAATCAGACAGGTAAAGCGATTAAACAAACAAGTGATGGTGGATATATTATTGTAGGAAGCACAACCGGTAATAATAATACTGATGTTTATCTGCTTAGAACCGACCAAGCAGGAGATACTTTATGGACAAAAAATTTTGGAGGTGTTTATGACGATTTAGCTAATGATGTTTTACAAAAAAGTGATAACGGTTTTGTTATTATTGGAAACACAAAAAGTTTTCCAACCTTATCTCAAAATAATAATGTAATTGTTATTGAGACTAATGCAAATGGTATTATTAGTAATGCTCCTCAATATTCACAATTGCAGGGAGCTGAAGGACAAAATATTAAGGCATTGTCAGATGGTTCGGGATATATGTTAACCGGAACAATTCTAAATGGCGAAAATGGGAAAAAAGATGTTTTCCTTGCAAAAATTAGTAGTAACATATCGGATTTAGAGTGGAAAAAAGAATTTGGAGGTTCTGCCGATGATATTGGGAATGCCTTGCAAATTACAAATGATAATGAAATTGCAATTATCGGCACTACACAAAGCTATAATGACGGTTCAAAAGATATGTTTTTTATTAAAACCGATAATGCCGGAAATGAAATTATTAATCAAACTTTTGGCGGAGCCGGTATTGAAGAAGGAAATAATATTTGTAACACATTAAATAACGGTTTTATAATAATTGGCTCAAGTGAAGTGGAAGGCAATAAAATGATTTGTCTTGTAAAAGTAGATGAACTTGGCAATTTGAATTAGTGTTTGTATATAAAGTCCATAGCTCTTTCGGATTTGTAATCCGAAAAATTTTAATATTTCATTTACTAATTTATTAATCAATATATTAATATAGTTTATCAAAATATATTTTAGCATAGTAAATTACTTCGTAACTTATGGAGTTTATCTAAATATCGCCATCATGAAAAAATTAATTATCTTATCAATATCATTATTATTTATTTGTATAAATAATTTATATTCTCAAGGAGTTAAAATAAACGAAGAAAGTACTGTTAATTCCTGCGTTGACACACTTTATGATTCGGGCGGAAACTCTGTAAATTATTCAAAAAACGACAACGATACAATAATAATTAGCCCTACAAATGCTTCTAAGGTTTTTATCTCTATTGACTCTCTTAATATTAATACGGGTGCTCAGTTTCATGTTTATGATGGCGACATAGGTGCATCTCAATTATATAATTTAGCAGGACCAATCACATCGCCTCTTGCAGATACGATTTCAACAGAATCATATATTACTGTGGTATTTATATCAGATGGCCATACTACTCGTGCAGGCTTTGCAATGGCTTGGCAAGGTCATACACAAGTCTCAGCTACTACTACAACTACTGATGTTAGTTGTAACGGCAACTACGATGGTGAAATTAGTTTAGATGTAAGTGGCACAACACCAATCTCTTATGAATGGACAGGACCTGATTCTTATTCATCAACTTCACAAAATTTAAATACACTACAGTCCGGAGAATATTATATAACAGCAACTGATGTTAACGGATGTTTTGTTGCCGACAGTTTTAATATAAATGAAGAACTCGCATTAACAACAAATTTAGTAAAAACAGATGTAACATGTAATGGTGCAGATGATGGAACAATTGCAGTAAATCCCGGCGGAGGAACTGGTTCCACATATTCATATTCGTGGGAAAAAGACGGTACTCCAATCGCACCAACTACGTCCACAATAAGTAATTTAGCTACGGCTACTTACACAGTAACAGTTACTGATGAAGGTGCTACTTCATGTACAATTGTTGATAGTGCAGTTATAACGGAACCTGCTGCAATACAAGTATATAATTTTCAATTAACTGGTGAGAGTTATTATTGCCATGGATCATCCGGCGTTACAGTTGAGTTAGATGGTTCTGAAACAGGAATTAACTACCAACTTTTAATAGGTGGCTCTGATGATGGCTCTCCACTTGCAGGAACAGGCTCTCCTCTTTCGTGGGATGACAAAACACAAGGAACATATACCGTGATTGCAACAAATCCTTCAACAACATGTGATAAAACAATGGGTAGTGTTGTTGTAACAGAAAATCCAGCATTGACACTAAATTTGGTGCCCACAGATGTAAGCTGTAATGGTGCTGATGATGGAGCAATAACTGCAAATGCCGGAGGAGGAACTGGTCCCACATATTCATATACTTGGGAAAAAGACGGTACTCCAATCGTACCAACCACGTCCACAATAAGTAATTTAGCTCCCGGAGTTTATACAGTAACAGTTACTGACGATGGTGCTAATTCATGTACAATTATTGATAGTGAAACAATAACTGAACCTGCTGCAATTGTCGAATTTAATGTTACCGGAACAGCTGCTTATTGTGAAGGTTCATCTGTAACTGTTGGTCTTGATGGTTCAGAAAGCGGTGTTAATTATCAACTTTTAAAAGGCGGAGCTGATGAAGGAACATCTGTTGCCGGTACAGGCTCGCCACTTTCATGGGATAATAAAAAATATGGTTCATATACAGTCGAAGCAACAAATGTTTCAACTTCGTGTACTAAATCAATGAGTGGTAGTGCAATTGTAACAGAAAATCCTTTACCTATTGTTAATATTACAAATCTGGCTGAAACATATAGCTACACTGACGATCCTGTTGTGTTAATCGGTAATCATCATCCGGAAGGGACATTCTCAGGACAAGGTGTTACTCCAAGCGATAGTACATTTCATCCAAATTTAGCTGATACTATTTCTCCAAATGAGGTACTGTATTCATATACAGATGCTAATGGATGTACAAATGTTGATACAAATTTAGTTAATGTTGTTACTTCAGGCGGAAAAATTGACAGTCTTGAAGCAATTTATTGCTATGCTAATCAGAATTATAATATTTTTGGAACAAATCCAAATGATTCAATTGGTAGTTTTGTAATTTCCGGTGGTGTTGGACTTCATGATAACGGTGATAACAGTGCATATATCAACCCAAGCCTAATTAGACCTGGTACAGATACTATTACTTATACATATTTTGATGGTGCTTACTTTGATGTTGTTCGTACTTTTACAGTTGATTCTGTTGGTTATGTTGATTTCGATATGGATACAAAATATTGCGAGGGTGATGCTGCGGTTATGTTAACACCAGTTGATACTCAAAGAGTTGACCTTTATCCACCGGGTGGTAATGGTACTTGGTCGGGTGCATCAACTCCATTTTTAACACCTAATGTTATTAATGGCAATACTGCACAATTAGATCCAAATCAAGCTACTTTTGGAACAACTTATTATATTGCTTTTTATTACACTTCTCCTAACGGATGTAAAAGTAATACAGTTACAAAAAGTGTTACTGTAAATAGTAAACCAAATGTTTCCTTTACTCTTCTTAATTACTATAATTATGAAGGGGAAGCTGTTACTTTGCACGGTAAAGTTGATGGTGTAGTTACTCCCGGTTTATTTAATGGTCCCGGTATTAATAATGACAGTATTTTTAATCCGAATTATGCCGGAATTGGTGATAATAAAATTATTAATTATGAATACACAAATCCTAGTACAGGTTGTTCAAATAATGTTAATGACACAACTAACATAAGAGCAGCTAATGAAACTATTCCTGAATTAGCAAGTACTTATTGTTATCAAGATACATCTTTTTTAATTTCGTGCTCACCCTCAGGGTTTTCTGACACTATTGGAACATTTACAAGTTATAATAATGCTATTATTGATACTAATTTATTAGATAATAAAGCTGTCTATAATCTTGTTACTGCCGGAAATGGAAGAGATACGGTAACTTATACTTATTATTTTGGATCTACTCGTTTCGATGTTAAGCAGATTGTTTATGTCGATTCTATTGGTAATGTCGATTTTATCACTTTAGACACTTCATATTGTGTTAGTGATGATATTGTTAACCTCAATGCAATTTATTCTCATCCTGACGGATATGGTGCTTTTACAAACACAATTCTGGGTTTGAATAATAATGGTAATTCTGCTACTCTTAATCTAAATGAAATACCGGCAGATTCAAATTATGTAATTAATTATACTTACACTTCCAATATTAGTGGATGTCAAAGTTACGTTGACAAAAGTGTTAGAATAAATTCAGTACCAATTGTGTCGTTTGATTTACTGAGTAATTATAATGTTAATTCTGATGCTGTTGAGTTAGTTAGTATTGTTAACGCTGACACTACTTTAGATGGTACATTTAGCGGCCCCGGTATATATGAACATAGTTTTGATCCGGAAAAAGCAGGTGTTCGTTCAAATGCAGAAATTTCTTATTTCTATGAAGATACAATTACAGGATGTTCATCGTCAATATCACATTTTACAAATATTATTTCTGCAAATGCTTCAATTTCAGGAGATAATGATAATAATATTTATTGTTACTACGAAGCTGTTGATACTTTGTATGGTACAAATAATGATGGTGTAGAAAATTCAGGATATTTTACAGGACATGGCATTGTAAACTTATCACCTGACACAGCTACTTACGACCCTGTCTTAGCAGGTAGTGGCAACGATACTATTAGATATAATTATTTAAGTGCCGACGATGGTACTACTGTACTTTATGTAGAAAAAATTCTAAAAGTCGATTCAATTGGTGAAGTGTTGATTTATGATCTTGATACTGCATATTGTGCAGATGACGAAAGAGTTATTATTAGTGGGTTCCCTGAAAATAATAATGGTCACTTTACAGGTGAAGGAATTACTGATAATGGCGATGGTACTGCTTATTTCTATCCAAATCTTACAATACCGGATAATTTATACAATATTAAGTATGTTTATTCTTCACCTTCACCCAGTACTTGTAAAAAAGAATTTGTTCAGAGTGTTAAAATAAATCCTTTGCCACTGGTATCATTTACTTTAGAAGATAATTATAATAAAGATGGAGCAGCGATTCCTCTTGTTGGGAATCATACCCAAGGTAGTTTCTCCGGAATTGGAGTCAGTAATAATATTTTTTATCCAAACCTTATTTCTGAAGGTTCTCAGGTTGTCATCAATTACCAATATACCGATTCAATTACCGGTTGTTCTAATAATATTAATGACACTACTGAAGTGAGACTGGCACAAGGTAACATCTCAAATTTAAGTTCAACAATTTGTTATAAAGATACTGTTATTGAAATTACAGGAGATGACGAAGGATTACCGGGTTTCGGAACATTTACAAACTATAAAAACAGTATTGTTGATAATGGTGATGCTACAGCGTTGTATAGTGTTGTAAATGCAGGCTCAGGTAATGATACAGTTGTTTATACATATTACAGAAATGGAACAAAATATGAAATAGTTGAGCCAATTATTATTGATTCAATAGGAAATATTGACTTCGCAACCTTAGATATAAGCTACTGTTATGGAGACCCCGTTATTTCATTAAAATCAAGCGTTTATCATCCCGGAACAGGCCATTTTTCAGCTTACACCGGCGATGGTTTTATCGATTATGGAAATAGCGCAACTATCGACCCAAGCATAATACCAACAGGTTCTTACAATGTAAAATATGTATTTACGTCTTCTGTTGGAGATGGTATATGTAAAGATTCTATAAGTAAACCGGTTACTTTTTATTCTTTACCCAATGTTTCGTTTAGTATGCGTGACATATATAATATTGAAGAAGCTAAAGATTCATTGATAGCATCACCTTCCGGAGGTATTTTTTCAGGAACAGGTATTAGTGGTGATTACTTCTTGCCTGATCAATCCGGTTTAGGTTCCGAATTTAAAATTACATATACTTATACAGATAATCATTCTTGTTCAAATTCAATATCTGATACTACAAGTGTAAAACAAGCTTCAGGTAACATTGAAAGTTCAGGAGATGTTTTTTGCTATGATGATAAATCTGATGTTTTTGTTGGTAAACCGGATATCGGCATTGCTGGAGGTTTCTTTATTGGGGATGGAATTGTTAATATTGCTCCCGACACAGCACAATTTAATCCGGCAGAAGCTGGTTCTGGAGACCATAATATTCGATATCGGTATAAAATGAAAGGAGATAAAGATACAGCTGTTTTCTATCTTGATAAAACAATTACAGTAGATTCAATTGGCTTTATCGATTTTACAAATTTAGATAATAGTTATTGCCACGATGCAGCTACTACTGAATTAACAGGTGTTCCTAAAAGTTCTAACGGAAGTTTTTATGGTAACGGAATAATTGATAAAGGAGATGGTTCCGCTTCTTTTTCACCAAATAGTGCTAATATTGGAGAAAACACTATTCGTTACAGATATGCAAACAGCATCACAGGTTGTTGGGTTGATGTATATAAAAACGTAACAATTAATCAGGTGCCTGATATTGACTTTACTATTAATGATGCTTGTATTGCCGATTCAATACGTTTTACTTTTATTTCTTCGCTTCCTTTAGATTCAATTATGTCTGCATCATGGACTTTTGGAGATGGTGGTACTGATACCAGATTAAATCCAAAGCATTTTTATGCTAGCGCTGATGAGTATAATGTTAATTTAACAGCAACCACATTTGCAGGATGTAGCAATGCGAAAGATTCGATTATTGATTTTGGAGAACCCCCTGTTGCCGATTTTTCATGGAAAAATGTTTGCTTTGGAGGAGATTCTGTTCAATTTTCTAATTGCACACCCGGTGCTTATAATAATTATTATTGGGATTTTGGTGATAATACTCAATCAAGTGATGCTAACCCAAAACATTCGTATAATTCAATTGGCGATTTTAATGTTAAGTTAATTGTTACAACTGATAACTCCTGTAACGATACTATTTTGCAGAAAATTCATATCAGACCGTATATTAAATTTGATGAGCTTCCTTCATATTCTGAAAATTTTAATTCAGGTAAAAAAGGTTGGTATAGTCAATATAGAGATGTAAGTAACAACAGTTGGCAGTTTGGTATTCCTCAAGGGAATATAATTAATTCTAATGATGAAGATTCTGTTTGGTGTACTAACTTATTGGGAAATTATAACGATAATGAGAAATCAAATGTTACAAGTCCGTGTTTCGACTTTACAGCATTGAAACGACCAATGATTAAAATGAAGGTTTTCTCTAACTCACAATTGAAATATGATGGAACTGTATTGCAATATAGTCTTGACGATTCTTCATGGACAAATATTGGAATCCTTGGAGATGGAATAAACTGGTTTAACACTTCAGGAATTGCAAGTAACCCGGGAGATCAAAAACTTTATCAGGAAGGTTGGTCAGGAGATAATGATAGTGCTTGGGTTGAAGTAAGACATGATCTTGATACTTTGAAAAATGAAAATAGCGTACGTTTTAGAATAGCTTTTGCATCTGATGCTTCAAATTCAGATTATGAGGGTTTTGCTTTCGACGATGTATGGATTGGTGAACGTTCACGTAAAGTATTGTTGGAACACTTTACAAACTCATCATCAACGAAATGTAATACAATTAATTCTCAAATTAATTCAATTGTTGAAGCAAATGCTTCTGATGTTGTCGATATTCAATATCACACAGCTTATCCGGGTGAAGATTTGATGAATGTATATAATCCGGCAGCTCCAAGTGCTCGTTCAATTTATTATGGTGTTTCAGGAGTTCCTTATTCAATTATTGATGGGAAATTGACTTATGATTATTTACCTTCTTCTTTATCTGAAAAAAGTATAAAAATGCGTTCATTGGTTAGTCCTAAATTTGATATTGATTTGCAAACAGAGAAAATAAATAATGAAATTAATATAACAGCTAAAATAACGGCTCTCGATACAATGAATAATAAAAATGTTTCTTTGTATTTAACCGCAGTTGAAAAGGAGATTGAGATTGAAGGCAAATCAATTAAATTTAAGAATGTTTTAAGAAAAATGCTCCCTAACTCAGGAGGAATAAATTATAGTCAAAATTGGCTGCCGGGTAATAGTGAGACTGTTAATAAGTCATGGCAAATTGATGATGATGTAAATATTGAAAATGTTATTGTTGTTGCTTTTGTTCAAGACGATAATTCAAAAGTAATTTATCAGGCTGCTACCGATGATACAACAACATCATCAACAGGAATAGCTTCATTCTTTGCCAATAATAATGATTTTAATTTCATGCTTTATCCTAATCCATCAGTAGGAGAGACTTATATTTTATTTAACAAGTCTTTAGAGAATGATATCTACATACAGATTTATAATCAGCTTGGACGAGTTGTTAAGTCTGTTAAAATAAAAAAGGGAAACGAGATGTTTGTTTTCAATTCAAGCTCTTATCCCGAAGGTATGTATTTTGTAAGGATAAATGATAAAAAGTTTTCTATTACTAAAAAGTTTATTGTCGTTAAATAGTTGATAATGTTGAGTAAGTAAAAGAAATGACATATCTTTAAGATATGTCATTTCTTTTATAATTGCAGATTTTTAATAGACAAAGATATAAACATTGCAGAGCGGTGTATTCCCTCTTGGAGAAGAGGGTTAGGGAGATTGATTTATATTTAATGCAATTTTCCAAATCTTTCAGATTTGGAAAATTATGTTTTTTAATGTTTTGAACCCTTTTCAGGGTTCCTTTCTATTTCATATCATTTACCCTGCATTTCATACAGGGCTATTATTATTCAATCCTTTAAGGATTTTTAACCACAACCCTACGAGGGTTTCAA
>JAGLDO010000070.1 GCA_023145555.1 Bacteroidales bacterium | reverse complement strand
GTTCCAACACCCATAAGATATCGGGGTTTATCTTGAGGAAGAATCTCATTAACGACCTGAATCATTTCATACATCTTATCAATTGGTTCACCTACCGATAAACCACCAATTGCATTACCTTCTCTATTCAGTTCTGCAATAAATTCTGCTGCTTTTCGTCGCAAATCAGGATAAATACCACCTTGAACAATTGGAAAAAAAGTTTGACTGTGTCCATACTTCGGGCTTGTTTCATCGAAACGTTTTATTCCTCTTTTGAGCCACGAAAGGGTTAAGTCTAATGATTTATCTGCATAATTATACTCACTGTCACCCGGAGGACATTCGTCGAAAGCCATAATAATATCGGCACCAATAGTTCGCTGAATATCAACAACTCCTTCGGGAGTGAAAAAATGTTTTGAGCCGTCAATGTGTGAACGGAAGGCAGCTCCTTCTTCTGACAATTTACGATTAGCTGATAATGAAAAAACTTGATATCCACCGCTATCAGTCAAAATTGGCTTATCCCAATTAATAAATTTATGTAATCCCCCTGCTTGTTCTAATATTTCTAATCCTGGTCGGAGATAGAGATGATAAGTATTTCCTAAAATAATTTGTGCTTTTATATCATTAACCAAATCACGTTGATGTACTGCTTTTACAGAACCAACAGTACCAACGGGCATAAATATGGGTGTTAATATTTCACCGTGGTCGGTAGTAATTTTGCCAATTCGCGCATTAGTTTTTGTATCGGTTTTTATTAAATCAAAATTCATTAAAAAAATATTTTGTGAGGGCAAATATAAGTATTATTAAAAAGTTTACATCAAAATGACAAAAAAAAACATTAAAGTCTTGTAATCAATCAATTAATAAAAAATAAATAATTATCTATAATGTTATTATTTGCAACATTGATTAACAAACCAAAAATAAAATTAAAAATAAAGTTGGTTAAAGATAAAAACTTTAATAAAATTGTGTTTTATTTAAGAATTCAATCATTATCATATTTACAATAATAGCTACGTGGATTATTTTAATTATTTATTAACTACAACTAATAATTTTGAAAAAATTATTTTAGTTTTATTTGGCATAAGTTTATTAACTCAGCTGATTTATTATTTTTTTATATATAGTAGAATAATTTTTTACAAGAAAAAAGAATCCTCTGGTATAGATAATCCTGTATCTGTTGTTATTTGCGCACGAAACGAAGTTGAAAATTTAGCAAAGCATCTTCCATTAATATTAACACAAGACTATCCTGATTATGAGGTTATTGTTGTAAATGACTGCTCGAGTGATAAAAGTGAAGAAACATTAGCTGTGCTTCAAACAAAGTATCATAATTTAAGAGTAACGACAATTAACGAAGACAAAAAATTTCATCATGGCAAAAAACTGGCATTAACAATTGGAATTAAGGCAGCAAAAAACGAGATTCTATTATTAATTGATGCTGATTGCTACCCTGCAGACAAAAAATGGATAAGACAAATGCAGAAAAATTTTACTGACAAGACTGAAATTGTGCTGGGGTATGGAGGTTATGTAAATAAAAAAGGTTTTGTTAACAAATTAATTCGTTTTGATACATTTTTTATTGCGCTTCAATACTTTGGGTTAGCTATTGCCGGCAAACCCTATATGGGAGTTGGTAGAAATTTAGCTTATCGAAAATCAACATTTTTTAAAAACAAAGGTTTTTCAGGGCATAATCATATTTTATCGGGCGACGATGACTTGTTTATTAACAGTGTTGCAAACAAAAAAAATGTTAAAATTGAGATTGATAAAACCAGTCATACACGATCGTTACCAAAGAACAGTTTAAAAGAATGGTTTACTCAAAAAAGAAGACATTTAACAACTTCAAAATATTATAAGACAGAATCGAAATTCATTTTAGGATTAGAAATTTTGAGTAGAGAAATTTTTTACTTATCTTTTATCCTTCTTTTAATATTAAAATTTGATTATAGAATTATTTTAATTGTTTTTTTATTTAGATTATTATTACAATCAATAATAATAAAAAAAGGCATGAATCGTTTACAAGAGAAAAGTTTCTTGTTTTTAGTAACTTTGTTTGATATTTTATTGCCAATATTTAATTTTTGTTTAATAATATCAAATTACTTTATAATAAAGCAGAATAAATGGAAATAAATCCTCATTTTTCAAAGCAAGCTCGAAAGGATTATAATACTGTTTGTAGCGCCATTGAAGGTAACGAGAACGCTTATACAGAATTAATGGGGAGATATAAAGATGCCATTTATTATTTGTTGCTTAAAATGACTAATAATAAAAGCGATGCCGAAGACTTAACAATGGAAGCTTTTGGAAAAGCTTTTAAAAATATTAAACAATACTCACCAAAATATGCATTTAGTACATGGTTGTTTAAAATTGCATCAAACAATTGCATTGACTTTTTAAGGAAAAAAAAAAGCTCCATTTCGCCTGTTAATAAACAAAATAATGTTAAAGATTCAGATATACAGGAAAATTATGGAACAAATATTCACGCAAGAGAACTTGACCCTGAAGAAGAGCTTATTAAAAAACAGAAAGTTAAACATATGCGTGAAATTGTTAAAAAACTTAAGCCCAGGTATCGAAGGTTAATTGAGCTAAGGTATTTTAAAGAATATTCTTACGAAGAGATTTCTAAAGAATTAGAACTTCCTATAGGTACAGTAAAAGCTCAACTTTTTAGAGCCCGCGAACTTCTTTTTAATTTGTTAAAAAACAACAAAAAGCATATTTAGTTCTTATCCATAAATTAAATTTTAAATAGATTATATTTTACGTTAACTATTGAAAAGTCGCTAAGTGGTTAACTTTACAAAAAAACTGAAAGTTATAAATCTGTACGTCAATTTGTTA
>JAGLDO010000007.1 GCA_023145555.1 Bacteroidales bacterium | reverse complement strand
AAAAATAAAATAATAATGATTAATAAAATAAAATTAACTTTATATTTTGTATTTCTAATAAGTGCTTCATTTGCTCAGCAAGCTGATGAGATTGTTGGTAAATATCATCTTCCTAATAAATTGGATATTGAGATATTTGCATATAATAACAAGTATTATGGAAAAATTATTGCATTAAATGGTTTTGAAGATGGACAAATAAAAGACATAAATAATCCTAATAAATCAAAACAAAACGAACCTCTTATTGGTAAAATAATTATAAAAGATTTAAAGTATGATAAAGAAAAAAAAATATGGATAAATGGCAGTATATACGGACCGGAAAAAGGACTGATGTTGAACTTCAAAATTATAGAAATTAAACAAGATGAAATAAAGGTTGTTGCTTCTAAATATTTATTTTGGAGGGAGTTAGAATGGATTAAGATTTAAAGATTAAAGTCGCTTTTTTAATAAAAATTATTAAATTTGAAATAGTGATAATAAAAAAATACTGAACTATTTATAAAATATTGACATCTCGTACAAACATTATTTTCAATTAACATTAACCAATTGTTATTTATTGGGAACATAAAAAAATTCAGCATTAAGGAATAAGCCGTTAATTATATTTTGATAAATATCCATATGAGCATCTGCAATTTTATCCCAGCAAATTAATTTGTTGTGTTTCCTAATGTTTTGTTGCAATTGCTTTGAATAATCATTATCTGTTAAAATTTTAATAATATTTTTAACATAATCGTCATTTGTATCACAAGTTAGTCCGCCTTTTACTGTTTCGCTCCAAAGTTTAAAACTAGGTAAGTTTGATGTTACAACAGGCACCTCAAAAGCTGACGATTGAGAAAGAATCCCACTCTGACCGCCTTTGTTATATGGCAATGCCATTACATCAGCAGCCGACAAAATAGTATCAAAAGTATATTGTGGGAATTGTCCTATTAGAATTTTGATTTTATTTTTGGCAGGAGATTCATCAATTAATTTGTATAAAAACCTCCTGTATTTTGAATATTCTAATATTCTGTTTCTTACTGCTACCAATAAAATAACATCATCTGTTTGTTTTTCTATTGTGGGGAATATTTCTATTATTTTCTCAAAGCATTTTGTTTCTCTTAAATAGCCGGATAATAATATCACTTTTTTATTTTCTAAACCTAATAGTTGTTTTGCATTAGCAGTTTTATTACACGAGCGAACACCATGAGGGATAACAGTTATTTTATTTTGATGATTATAAAATTTTTCCAGTATTTTTTTTTGAGAAGGTTCATGAACAATAACAGCAGAACTATTATCAATAATATGTTGAACAATAATTTTTTCCGTATAAGCAAGGTCGTTAAACACTGTGTGTAAGGTTGTTACAACAGGGGTGTCTGTTACCTTACAACGTAACAAGAAATCAACTATTTGAAATCCTCGTCTTGAACCATATAAACCAAACTCATGTTCAATATGAATAATGTCAGGTGCTAGTTTTTCAACAACATGAAATAATCTGTATGCAATATCATTATGCTGAGGTGCATAAACAGGAAAAGTGTTTTCCCCTTTTGCTCCAATCTGACTAATAATGAAAATTTCTTTTTTGAACTTTTTCATAGCATCTGTCAGGTATTTTGTGTACGTTGCTAAGCCGCATTCAATGGGTGGATATGTAGAAATAAAAGCTATTCTCATAATTAGTGATTTTTAAGTAAATTTAGCAATTCGTCAATTGTTGTTGTTGCTAAACAAACAGTTTCGTCACATGCACCATAATATATAAATATTGTGCCATCCGGTTTTGTTACAATGCCATTTGAGAAAATTACATTTCCAAAAAAACCATTTTTTTCATAGTCTTCTTTAGGTGTGAATATTGGTTGTTTGCATCGTTTTATAATTTTTGACGGGTCGTTAATGTCAAGTAATAATAAATTTAAAGAATAAATACTGTTATCACCTTTTCCGTGATATAAAACCAACCAACCTTCTTTAGTTTTTATTGGAGCAGCACCGGCTCCAATTTTTTGACTTTCCCATTTTGAACCATCAGGTCGTAAAAGACATTTGTGATTGCCCCAGTGAATAATATCAGGCGAATCGGCATACCAAATTGAGGGCAGTCCAAAACCATGATTGTCAGGTCGGTGTAATGCAATATATTTACCGTTAACTTTTTCTTCAAAAATTGCAACATCTTTGTTGAGTGGTGCAAAAATTACCCCTTTACGTTCAATATCAATAAAATTTTTTGTTGTGGCTAGCATGGTAGCATAGCCGTCTTCTGATACTCCTGTATAGTTAATATAATAGGTGTCGTCTATTTTTGAAATTCTTGCATCTTCAACTCCAAATTTCTCAGTTTCATTACTTGGGGCAATAAATGGTTTTTTATCAATAGTGAAATTTATTCCGTCATAACTTCTTGCCAGTCTAAGGTGGCTTATTGTTGAAAGGTAATCTTTACCTTTATAAAAAACGCCACGAGTGTCTTTCAGAGTAACTTGAGGGTCGTCTTTATTGATGTGTAATATTTTTGCCTCACTTTTATTATTTACGAAACTGTAGTATGGAATATTGATGAATTTTTTTTCTTGCGGACAGTTTTCAGAAACACGCATCAACAAAATAATTTGATTGTTATAGATAGTTGCTCCGGGATTGAAAGCTCCTAAAATATTATAACCTTCAACCGAAGGAGTCATCGTTGAAGGTTTTATAATCGGATTGTTTGCGTGTCGTCTTAGCATATCTAACTGTTGAAGTTTCAGTTCATTAAGTTGAATCCTCTCCGAAAAGTAGAAAAAGCACGTCATTGCGAGGGACGAAGCAATCTATAGTTTTGTAATTCAACACGTTGAGATTGATTCACTTCGTTCGCAACGACGAAAAACACTTCTCGGAGTGGACTCAAGTTATAAATATTTTTTTAATTAAACAAGTATTTGTAAAAAAAGACCTCATATTGAGGTCTTTATAATAATCTGTATTAGTTTATTTGTATTCTTGACTTGCAACAAAGAATTATTTTATTTTAATAATTTTTCTTGTTGTTTGTGAATTATTAACTTTTAATTTTATAAAATAGATTCCTGCATTTATATTTGGTGCAACGCTGCTTAAGTTCAAACTGTGATTTCCTGCATTTTCTTCTTTATAAAATTTACCAATAACATTACCAATAATATCAGTAATAATAATTTGTGTTTTGCTATTGTGTGTTAATTTATAATCAATAAAGGCATCGTATTTAAATGGATTGGGTCTGATTTTTAATTTTATTTTTTCGATAGAATCAAAATTATTTACTCCACTGGCTTTCTCTCCAATCTTAATATCATCAACATATAAATAGTTTCCTTTACGGCTGGTGCATTCAAATTTTATCATTATATGATTTGATTCTTCAAAAGAAAACAAGCTGCATTTTTCTTCACTCCATTCATCATCTTCAGGAACAAATTCAGAAGTAACAAGGGAGCCGTCGTTTGTAACTAATTGCGAACCTCTTTTTGTGAATCTTATTTTCCATGTAATGCCACAATCATCAGAAACATATACTTTTAACTCATCATCGGAAGAACTGATTCTTTTTGCATAAGCTAATTTGAAAGTAATATTTTTAGGATTGTCAAAATTACTTAAATTAATATTGGGTGAAATAAGTATTGATTTAGTATCGGAGCTATTTGCATAATTTTTTACCCTGATTGAATTGTTGTTGTCGGTTGAATGTAATTCCCAAGAATAGTTTCCTTCCTGTTCAATTTTCCAATTTTTAGTATAGTCAGTTGTTGATTCCGGAAAATCAGAACTTTCCATCTCTTCAATATAGGGAGCAGTATAACCCTTTAAAGTATCAACAATAGTAATAATATTATTTTTAAAAATTGTATCGTTGCCCGATGAATTAAATACTTTTAACGAAACAGTATGAATGCCGGGAGTATTATAGAGAACAACCGGATTTTGTTCGTTAGATGTTTCAGGCTCACCGTTTGGGAAAGACCATG
>JAGLDO010000069.1 GCA_023145555.1 Bacteroidales bacterium | reverse complement strand
CGGCTATAAATTGATAACTTTAGTTTTCTGAGTAGTCTCACGCTTTAAAATATCTTTATCTAATTAGCTACAAATCAGACAGAGTAAAAAATTTACTTAAACGAGTTAACAATACCGATAAAATCTTCGGCTTTAAGAGCAGCTCCACCAATTAAACCTCCATCAACATCAGCGTTTGCAAAAATTTGTTTTGCATTTGAAGGTTTACAACTACCACCATATAAGATTGATGTTTCTTTAGCAATATTGTCTCCATATTTTTCGGAAATAAGACTGCGAATAAACTTATGAATTTCCTGAGCTTGTTCAGGCGAAGCTGTTTTACCTGTACCTATAGCCCAAATAGGTTCATAGGCAATAATAATGCTATCGTAATATTCTTTTTCAAAAGTAAAAATAGTTTCGCTAAGTTGTTTTTTTATTACTTCAAAGTGTTTATTTGCTTCACGTTGTTCTAAATTTTCACCACAACAAAAAATAACTTTCAAGTTATTATCTAAAGCTAATTTAACTTTTTTGCTAAGAATGTCATTATCTTCGTGGTAATATGCTCTTCGCTCAGAGTGACCAATTATAACATAATCGGCACCAACTGACCATAGCATTTCAGCAGATACTTCTCCTGTGAATGCTCCTTGTTGTTCATCAGCACAATTTTGGGCAGATAATAAAACTCTATCTCTATCAATAAGCTTACCTACTTCTGACAAATGAATAAAAGGAGGTGCAATAATAATATCTACATTTTTATCAGCTTTTTCAGCAGCTAATTTATTAATTTCAATTGCAAGGTCAATTCCTTCTTGCAAAGATTTATTCATTTTCCAATTTCCTGCTACAATTTTTTTTCTCATTTCAGTATACTTTATTATTTAAATTTTTAAAAATTAAAGTTACAAACTTAATTCAATTATAGGAAAAGAAGTAACAAAATATTGTTAACAATTTTTTAAACCGGAAAAATTTAACAATAAAAAAAAATATCATCGTGGATATACTAATGCAGTCAAAAAAAATACACCTCTAATATAAAATTAAAATTATTTTTTGTAAGTTTGGAGCTATTATAGATATACTATTTAAAAATTTATATACACAACAATAATTATCAACAAATACTGATAAACAGATGGCACTAAAAGAAGAATTTATTAACAGCGGTAATTGGTTATTTAAAAGGCGTGGTTATTTACCTTTAATTTTGTTAGCACTTTTTATTTTTGGTTTAAAAGATTATAAATATTTTGGAAACAATGAAGAAACAAACTTTTATTGGGAAATGTTTTGTCTTTTAGTCAGCTTTATTGGCTTAGCAATACGTTGTTATACTGTTGGTCATACTCCTAAAGGAACATCAGGCAGAAACACAAAGGGACAAACAGCCGAAACATTAAACACTAATGGAATTTATTCTATAGTTAGACATCCCCTATATCTTGGCAACTTTATTATTTGGTTTGGCCTATCGTTATTTGCTCATTCATGGTGGTTGTCATTAATATGCACTTTAGTTTTTTGGGTATATTACGAACGCATTATGTATGCTGAAGAAGATTTTTTAATAAAAAAATTCGGGAAACAATATATGGACTGGGCTGAAAAAAACCCTGCATTTATCCCAAAACTAAAAGGTTGGGAAAAATCTGATTTAATATTTTCATTTAAAAATGTTCTTAAAAGAGAATATAATGGTTTCTTTTCAATAATAGTTGTATTCACTTTTCTTGATATATTGAGTGATTTCATAGTAAAAGGAAAACTGATAGTCGATTTAAGATGGACAATTATATTTGGAGTTGGACTATTAATCTTTTTAACTCTTCGCACCTTAAAGAAAAAGACAAATATATTATCTGTAAAAGACAGGTAAATAAATTATTTGTTTCACAACATCAGTGTGTTTAAAACGCACTCTCTATAAATAATAATAAATCAAAAATAAGTTTTTTCTGGCTGCTTTTAAAATTCATGATGCTCAAAGATGATTATTATGCAGAAATTGATAGTTAATTTCTGTTTTCTCCCTTAATGTATTTCATACATTGAATATACAGAATATCAACGAACTACACCTGTTGAAAACTTGGGTTTTTATTAACAATTACAAAAAAAATTAGGTTTTTAGATAGTCTGACGGTTTGAATATGGTGCGTGCCGCATTTTATACGATAATTTTTTTATTTACTACACCGTTTATTTATTGTTAATTCACTCATATTCACCACTTTTCTCCCAATTTTTTATATTACGTGTTGTGCTTTCGTGCTTTATATTGCAGTCAGTTGAATTGAAAGATTCAGTGCATTTGCAATAAGAGAAAAATTTGATAAACGAATGTCCTCTCCATTTTCAATCCGTGAGATATAAGGTCGTTTTTTTCCAATAAGTTCAGCTAAGTCATTTTGGGTTAGTTTTAGTTCTTTTCTTCGGTTCTTGATAATCTCTCCAAAATAAAAAGAGAAAGCATCT
>JAGLDO010000068.1 GCA_023145555.1 Bacteroidales bacterium | reverse complement strand
GAAGAGAGCGAAATAATCAGTCTCAAATTCACGATTCGCATTGTTTAACAGCCTCTTCTCCAGCCATTCGCCCTGTTGAGAAAGCGGCTTGCAGGTTATAACCACCTGTATCTGCATCAATATCTAAAACTTCACCTGCAAAAAATAAGTTATTAACTAATTTGGATGACATAGTTTTTTTATCAACTTCTTTTAAATCAACACCTCCGGCTGTAACAATTGCCTCTGAAATTGGTCGGGCTGATTTAATGTCTAAACTAAATTCTTTTAGCCAAACGCGTAGTTTTTTTCTTTCTTTCGAACTAATCTGATTACATAATTTATCTGCTGGAATTCCTGTAAGTTCAGAACAAATTGGTATTAATTTTGAAGGCAAGAGCGATTTTAAAATTTCTCTAAAATGATTTTTCCCATTATTATTAAGCTCTCGCAAAAGGCGTGTATCAAGTTTATTATTGTCGAGTGCCGGTTTTAAATCAATATTAATTTTCACTTTATTGTTGTTATTTAAAGCATCAACAACAGTTTGGCTTAAAGTTAAAATTGTTGGACCTGAAATTCCAAATTCGGTAAAAGTCAGTTCGCCAAAAGCATCTTTTTCTTTCTTGTTATTTACCCATACACTTACTAATACGTTCTTTAAATTTAATTCATTTAGTTTCATGCAGAATTCTTGTTCAACCTCAAGTGGAACTAAAGAGGGTCGAACAGGAATTATTTTATGACCAATAGATTTTGCAAATCTATAACCATCACCTGTTGAGCCTGTTCTCGGATAAGACACTCCACCGGTAGCAACAATCACAACTTTTGAAAAATACTGAATGCTTCTGTTTTCTGTTTTGTTATAAACTTTTATTCCGTCAACTTTATCATTGTTTATTATTAATTGTTTAACCTCACAATTGCTTTTAATTTCAGCACCTGATTTATAACACCATTTTTTCAAAACATCAACAACATCAAGAGCTTTTTCACTTTTAGGAAACACTCTCCCACCTCTTTCAATAACCGTATCTAATCCCAAATTATTGAAAAAATCTATTAAATCGTTTGAAAAAAATGAAGAAAATGGATTTCGTAAAAACCTGCCTTGATTATTAAAATGTTTTAAAAAATCGGCTAACTCAAGTGTATTGGTAAAATTACATCGTCCTTTGCCTGTTATGCTTAATTTTCGCCCTATGCGATTATTTTTTTCTATAAGAATAGTTTTAGCACCCAACTCTGCTGCTCTTCCCGCTGCCATTAATCCTGCGGGTCCTCCGCCAATTACTATTATATCGTATTTTTGCATTTTGTGTTTTGTTGATAATAACTTTTAACTTTTTTAATTCAACACTTATTTTTTAACCGACGCTTCCGAGTCTTTACTTTATAAACTTTATGAACTTTATAAATCCGACGCTTCCATGTCTTGCAGACTATGGAAGGTCTGACTTCTCTTTATGGATAAAAGAAAAATTTTGCATAAATATATGCTATAAAATTACCTATAACGGTTCTAACACCCTGACTTGTAGTCCACCAATTATCATCTTTAAAATCTATATTATTATGTGCATATACTCCAATAATAATTTTATTTTCAAAAGCTTCGTTATACAATAACAAAGTCCGTCGTGAATGTGAACCTAGAGTATATACATTAATTGATTTTATATTATGCTTGTTTTTATTAAGCCATTGGTTCACTGCAATTGCCGAAGCATAAGTTCTGTCCCTCTTTACATTTTTTGTTGGTATTGCAATTATCTTTGTTTCATCAACACCTAATTTTATTAATGTTTGTTTTGAAAGATTTGCAAAGTCTTTATATTCTGACAAATAATACCCCTTTGCCAATGGCACTCCTGTTGTTAAAATAAACTTATAATTATGCGAATTATATTCATTTACTGCATCTTTTAAAGCATAATCGGGCAACCAACCTTCAACAACCAATATTTCGGCCTTAACCGGTTTATTTGTTCCCAAAAACGGATAAATTTTACACTTAAATAAAATGAAAATATTAAATATGATTAAAATTATTAATAACCAGGCTTGTAAGGTTAAAACTTTAGTCTTTTTCTCTTTTAATAATTTAATCTTACGCATAGGTATTTAATTTTCTGCAAAGTTAACTTAATTCATCTACCTCCAAAAAAAATATCTCGATGCAAGGCGCTATCGAGATATTTAAAAAAATTATCAGAATATTATTAATAATGTAATACCCAAGTTTGAATTTGTTTTTGTTTCATTCTTTCGAGCTCATTATAAGCTTCTCTCTCAGTATCGAAAGAAGAGTAACAAACAGTATAAAATCCATTTCTTTCTCCAATATATTCAGGTGTAAATCCATTTGAAGTCAGTTTATCAATAAAACTTTTAGCATTTGCTTCAATGTTAAAGCTTCCTGCAACAAGATAATATTTTTTAACATTGAATTTTTGAACTTTTACAGATTGTTTTTTCTCTACGATCTTAGCTGTTTCCTTTTCTTCAATTTCTTCACCTACGGCAGAAACTGTTGTATCTGTGGTTTCCTTTGTATCAATAATCGCTTCAATTGTTTTTCCAGATTTTTGCTTCTCAACTTCTACAATTTTATTTTCTGTTTTTGCAAAATATTTTTTACTAATATTTTCTATAACATCAAAATAAAACAATGACCAAGCAATTGCTGCTACAAGAACGACTATTATTGCAACTGGGAGAATAATATTTTTCTTTTTAGCTGTTGTGCTAACTTGCTTATTTTGAGCAACACCAACTTTCTTTTCTACTTTAGGCGCAGGTTTTGTAATTGGTTCTTTTTTGATAAGCGGTTCTTTCTTAGGCTCTTCTTTTTTTGG
>JAGLDO010000067.1 GCA_023145555.1 Bacteroidales bacterium | reverse complement strand
AACAATGAAATATCACTGAATACTAAGATAAAATTAAGAAACATAATTTATTGAATGAATCTTTTACTCGACTTTGGAAACACAAACACAAAAATTGCTGTTTACAACAACAAAGAAATAGTCGATTCTCATACATTTAAAGAACTTCAATTATCTGATATAAAAAACTTAAAACACTCATCTTCAATAAATAATGTTATATTATCTTCAGTCTCAAAATATAAAGAAGAAATAAAAAATTATCTTAGAAATAATTTTGAAAATTTTATTGAACTCAATTCAAACACACCCATTCCTATTGAATTAAAATACACAGGCAAACAAACTTTAGGCAACGACAGAATAGCTACATCTGTAGGCGCAAACAATATTTTTCCTAACACCAACGTTCTTGTCATTGATATGGGAACAGCCATTACGTTCGACTTTATAAACAGCAAAAATCAGTTTGTTGGAGGAAATATATCTCCCGGAGTCAACCTAAGACTCAAATCACTTAATGAACACACACACAAGTTGCCATTAGTAAAAAAAAATAAAAAATTTCAACTTATAGGCACAGATACAAATAGTGCAATCTTATTTGGTGTAGAAAATGGCATATTATTTGAGGTAGAAGGATATATTAACAAACTAAAAAATGAATATAAAAATTTAAAAATAATATTAACAGGTGGAGACACATTTTTATTTGAAAAAATGATAAAAAATCCCATCTTTGTAAAATCAAATTTACTTTTTCAAGGATTAAACAGAATTTTAAATTACAATGTTAAAAACAATTAAAATATTCTTTTCAATATCACTGTTACTAGCAGGCTTAAATCTTTTTGCTCAAAACAACACCAGTTCACCTTATTCTCAATTTGGAATTGGAGATATTGTTAAAAAAGGCTTTGGCCAAAATTATGCTATGGGAGGAACAGGAATTGGAATGCGTTCAAGCTTTAACCAAAACAATATAAATCCTGCTTCATTAAGCTCACTTTCAATTCAACGTTTTAAATTTCAAATCGGTTTGAAAAATCAAACCACAAAATTTGAATCGTCAAATGGAAAAAAAACAAGCAATGATGTCAATCTTGATTACATATCAATGTGGTTTAGGGTTTCAAACTGGTGGTATTCGAGCTTTAGCATTAACCCATATAGTAATGTGGGCTACAACATTCTCGACTCTCAAAACTATCCTTCAATAGGAAATGTAGAAACATATTTTATTGGGTCAGGAGGAATTAACCAATTCAATTGGAGTAATTCTTTTCAAATTTCCAAACATTTTTCAATGGGTATTAATGCTTCATACTTGTTGGGTTCTTTAAATCAAACAAGAACTGTTATATTTGTTGACAACATCTATTCAATCAATAGTCAAAGCGAAAAAGACATTAACATAAACGATTTTTATCTCAATTATGGCATTCAATACTACAATAAATTAAATGCTGATTATTCATACGCTTTAGGCTTAACCTTTGACAACAAAACGGAAATTAATGTAAAAAAAAGCATATTATCCGGTTCAACCTATGGGACATTCACAAATTCAATTTATGACAATTTATTAATTGACACACTTGAAAATACAAAAGACCAAAAGGATTCTTTTACCATTCCTACTAACTTGGGATTTGGTTTTAGTGTTTCAAAAAACGAAAAATTTATTATTAGTGCAGATTACACTACACAAGATTGGTCGTCGACAAAATTCTTGGGAAGATCCGATTCTTTAGTAAACAGCAATTCTTTTAAATTTGGAATAGAATACACTCCAAAGTGGAACTCAATTAATTATGCTTACAAGAGATTTCATTATCGTTTTGGAGGACATTATTCAAACACTTATTTAAATGTTTATAACGAACAATTAAAAGATTATGGTATTAGTTTTGGACTGGGAATACCTTTAAGAAAAACAAATACATTAATCAATCTATCATTTGAGTTAGGACAAAGAGGCACATTAGATAATAATTTAATAAAAGAAACCTATGGAATTCTGAGATTAAACTTCTCTTTTTCAGATATTTGGTTTATTAAACGTAAATTTGATTAAAATTTTATAAAAATGAAAACAACTGTAATAAAATTAAGCTTAGTATTTATTTTAAGTGGATTTCTCAACAATGCTTTTTCTCAACAGCAGCCTCATCAAAATCCAAAATTTGGAAAAGATAGTGCTTCTCGCATAGAATGTGCAAAAAACATTTCCCTTTATACTGAATTTTACAAACAAAAAAATTATAAAGATGCTTTAACATCTTGGAGATACGTTTTTAATAATGCTCCTTTAGCAAGTAAAAATATCTATATTAAAGGCACAACAATTTTTAAATTTTTAATCGCTAATGAAAAAAATGCTACTGCAAAAAAGGCATACATAGACACTCTTATGATGATTTACGATCAAAGAATTCAATACTTTAAACAAAAAGGTTATGTGCTTGGACGAAAAGGAGTTTGCTTATATACCTTATCAAAAGACAGAGAAGAAGAAGCTTATAAATATCTACATGAATCATTAACAATTAGAAAAGAAAAAACAGATCCTATTGCAATTAACTCCTTAATGCAAGCAACTAGCAACTTATATAAAAAAGGTACAATTACTAAAGAAGATGTTATTAACAACTACGCAAAATCAATTGATGCTCTTAGCTATGCTATAAAAAATGAAAAAAAACCTAAAAAAATTGAAAGGTCAAAGACTATTTTGAGTAATTCTGAAGGATTGTTCTCTGATAGTGGTG
>JAGLDO010000066.1 GCA_023145555.1 Bacteroidales bacterium | reverse complement strand
CCATCAATTGCATCACCGGTAACATTCAACAATCGTCCTTTTATTGCATCGCCAACAGGCATTATAATGGGTTTCCCAGTTGCAACAACATTCATGCCTCTATGCAACCCATCGGTGGAATCCATTGCAACAACTCTAACAGTATTTTCTCCAATATGCTGCTGACATTCTACAATTAAAATCTGACCATTATCTCTGGTAATTTCTAATGCATCTAAAATATTAGGCAGCTGACCGTTTTCTTGCTCAAAACTTACGTCAATAACAGGCCCAATTACCTGTACTATTTTTCCAACAATTTTTGACATTATAATTTTTTTTATTCAACACTAAAATACAAATTTAAAATTTAAATTAATAACAAAAACAACAAATTATAAAATTATTATGTTATGAGAACAACACAATCATTTTATTATTAAAATTCAGAAAGAACGGTTAATTATCCCTACTAATTAATCTGTTTTTAATAAAAAATGACAATTCCTTTTTTCGCTCTTTATTAACAGATACTTTTTCAAAATTATTAAAAGCTTCATTAAAATATTCTAGAATTGTTTTTTTTGCTATTTCTTTTATTCCTAATTTATTATAAATATTCACAACTTTATTAACCTTCTCTTCAGTGGGTTTATTGTCAACAAAAAACTTTTTGTAAAGTTCTTCATAATCATTATCCTTGGCTAATTCAAAAGCTTTAATTAACAAATACGTTTTTTTATTTGTACGAATATCGTTTCCTGTTTGTTTACCAAAAACTTTAGTGTCGCCATATACATCAAGAAAATCATCTTGTATCTGAAAAGCCAGACCAATATTTATACCAAATGAATATAACAATTCAGCGTCTTCTTGAGATGCACCTCCAATTATAGCCCCAATTTTAAGACTTGCTGCTATTAATACTGCTGTTTTAAGCTCAATCATTTTGAGATAATCGGATTCGGAAACCATTTTCTCTGTCTCAAAACCCATATCATATTGCTGTCCGTCACAAACCTGAAGGGCTGTTTTATTAAACACATCTATAATCTCAAAAAAATTATTTTTTTTATCTCTGGTAATATATTCATAAGCAATAATTGACATCGCATCACCCGAAAGAATTGCAACATTTGAATTCCATTTCGTATGAACGGTTGGCTTTTTTCTTCGCAATGAAGAATTATCCATTATATCATCATGAAGAAGTGTAAAATTATGAAATATCTCAAGAGCTAGTGCCGCATTTATTGCTTTTTCGACATTGTCTGTAAATAAATTACAAGCCATTAACACAAAAACAGGCCGAATTCTTTTGCCTCCTAACGACAAAATATATTTTATTGGTTCATATAACTGCTTTGGTTCTTTTGCCAGATCCTCCTGATCAATCTTTCTATTGACAAGTTCTTGAAGCGTTTTATATGAATACATAAAATTAATTTAAATATTAAAACTTCCTAAACAAAATTTAACTCAAACAAGCCTTTGTCTAATATCTTTTTTATTCCTTTTTCCAAATCAAGCAATTCTCGGCCTAAAATTTTTCTCATGTTTGTGTTGTCGGGCAATCGTCTTCTCATATCGCCATCTTCAAGTGGTGGCAAAAAAACGATTTTGGATTTTGATTCGGTTAATCGTATAATCGTTTCTGCTAAAGAGACTATTGTCATTTCATTATTTCCTCCAACATTAACAACGTCATTAACCACAAAATTATTATTAAACGCTTTTATACATGCTTCAACATTGTCGTCAATATAACAAAAAGTTCGCGTTTGTTTTCCATCACCATAAATAGTTATGTCGTCATTTTTTAACGCTTTCATAATAAACTTACTTATAACAAAATCTTTGCTTTGTTTTGGACCATAAGTATTAAAAAACCTAAAAATTGTATAATCCAAGCCATATTCTTGTTTAAACGATTTAAGAAAAGCTTCACCAACATTCTTAACGATTGCATAGGGAACCCGAGAGTTTAATGGAGTTGTATATACATTCTGAGGAAACTCGACCGGTTCGCCATAAATTTCTGACGATGAAGAAAAGAAAACTCTTTTCACACCTGTGTTTTTCGAAATTGAAAGAATATTTTTAATGCCATCAATATCTTTTAGCACTTTAACAGGATTCTCTTGTGTTCGTTGCACTCCAACCATTGCGGCATAATGAAAAACATAGTCGAATTTATATGCCAACATTATTTCTGCAATATCTGAATAGTTATTAACATCGCACTTAATAAATTTATAATTCTTAAATGTTTTAGAAGGCAACTTCCTTTTATCTCCGGTTGATAAATCGTCAACTATAACTAAATAATTTTCATTGTCTTGTAAAAGTTTTTCGGAAAGCACACTTCCGATGAAGCCGGCACCTCCTGTAACTAGAATTTTTTTCATGGTAAATATTTTAGTATAACTTTTTTTCTATTCTTTAATAATTCGCAAACTTTCTATATCAATGTCTTCTTCCTCATCAAATATTTGAATTAAAGGTTCTGCAAATGCTTTAGTTGTAATTCTCTTCTCTAATGACAACAATAATGATGGCAATAAAATAAGGTTTGATAGCATTGCAAAAAGCAATGTTATTGACACTAAAATACCCAAGGCTGCTGTGCCACCAAAACTTGAAGCACTAAATATTGCAAATCCAAAAAACAAAACAATTGATGTATAAATCATACTAACGCCGGTTTCTTTCATTGCTTCTACAACGGATCTTTTAATATCCCAATTATGGGCTGCTAATTCTTGCCTATACTTTGCCAAAAAATGAATTGTATCATCAACAGAAATACCAAAAGAAATACTAAAAACTAAAATTGTTGATGGTTTTATTGGTATCCCCAAATACCCCATCAGAGCTCCTGTTAACAATAAAGGTATTAAATTTGGTATAAGCGACAAAAAAACCATTCGAAACGATGCGAACATCCACGACATTATTAAAGCAATAATAATAATGGCAAGAAATAAGCTTACAAATAAATTTTTTAACAAATATCTTGTCCCTTTAAAAAAAATTATACTTGTCCCTGTCAATATTGTATTATACTTATTTGGAGGGAAAATAGTATTAATATCTGCCTGTATTCTTTCATCAAGCAATTTCATTTTATCAGTACCAATATCTTTCATTTGAACACTAACACGTGCAATTTGTTGAGTGCTGTCTACGTATGTGCTTATTAAATTGCCCTTGTCTTTAAACTTAGAAGCATAAGCCATTATAAAATTCTTATCCATATTGTTAGGAAGACTATACTTTCTTGAATTCCCCATATAGAAAGCTTGTCGTAAAAATTTAATAGCATCAATCATCGAGATTGGTCTTGAAAGTTCGGGATACTTTCTAAGTGTTTTTTCTAATTTTTCAATTTTTTTAAATGTTTTTGCATTAATCGCACCTTTTTTCTTTTTTGTATCAATTAAAATCTCTAGAGGCATTACGCCGTTAAAATGTTTCTCAAAAAACATAAGGTCTTTATAAATAGGATCTTTTTGAGGAAGATCGTCAACAATATACCCCGTACTCTTCATTAAGCTAATTCCATATATCCCCAAACCAATTATTATGGCAAAAACAATATATATTAACCGTCTATGATTAAGTGTAACATTAATTAAATTTTTTATAATAAACCTTACACTTTTATTATCTAAGTGCTTAGTGTGTTTTGCTTTTGGGGGATCAATAAAGCTAAAAAATATTGGAATCAGCAATATTGACAAAACAAACACACCAATAATGTTTAATGATGCAATAATTCCAAATTCAGTTAAAATACTACTACTCGTAATAATAAAAGTTGCAAAACCCGATGCTGTTGTTAGGTTTGTCAGAAATATAGCATTTCCTGTTTTTTGAATTACTCTTTGTAAGGCTTTTATTTTATTCCCATGTCTTTTATATTCAGAATAATATTTATTTAAGATAAATATGCTGTTTGGGACGCCAATAACAATAAGCAATGGGGGTATCATTCCGGTAAGTATTGTAATTTCATAATCAAAAAGCACAATTGAGCCCATAGACCAAATAACTCCAACTCCTACAACAATCATTGGAAAAATGACTGCTTTAAAAGACTTGAAAAACAAATAGAGTATAAAAGCACAAACGATAAAAGCCAAAACAAGAAACATGAATAATTCTGATTTTACTTTATTTGAAACCGCAGTCCTAATATAAGGGAGTCCTGAATAATGGAATTTTAAATTGTATTTTTCCCCATATTGATCAATTTTTTTTACTAAATCTTCAACAATTTCAACGCGTTCTTCTGTATTAAGTTTTTCCGGGGATACACTCACAGCCATCATATAAACATCATCGGTCTCGTTGTATAATAAATTTTTATAAAAAGGTAAATTTCTTGCAACACGAACCAAGCTGTCTAATTCTTCCTGTGTATTAATATGTTTTGGAAAGACTGGAGATAATTCAAATTTTTTTTCTTTAGAATTTTTAGTAATATTTATTATCTGTGCTATTGAAACTACATTATCGATACAATTCATTTGCTTAATTGTATCGTTTAATGCAATCCAATCATTAAATTTATTAAGTTGAAAAAAACTTGTGTCCTTTACTCCAATTACAAAAATATTTGCCTGCTCACCAAAAATTTTTTTGGAATACTGATAATCTAAATATGTCGTGTCTTTTTCGGGAAGCATCTGAACATGTCGGTACGACATGCTTATAAAACTGGCCTGATAGGCCATAAAAATTGTTATTATTGTAATTGCAGTTAAAAACCAAACTCTTTTACGCAAAATTACTCTTGCCACTAATCTCCACATTTATAATAAGATATATGAAATTCTAAGTTTAAATCAATTATTTAAAGTAATTGGCTAAAGTAATATTTTATTAATGTTTTTCAAAAAAGAACCTTTTTTAATTGCAGAACATATTAAAATAGTCATCTTTTTTTCTTAAAATAATTACTATCTAAAATTAATTTGTATTTTTACACACAACTATTAAATTTAAAAAAAATGAATTATTCTATAATTGATTTCCTAACACTTTTAGGTGCGTTGGGTTTGTTCCTTTTTGGTATGAAGCTTATGAGTGAAGCCTTACAAAAGGTTGCAGGAAGTAAATTAAGGAACATTTTGTCAGCAATGACATCAAACAGAGTTAAGGGTGTTCTAACCGGTGTTTTAATTACTGCAATTATACAATCATCATCAGCAACGACAGTAATGGTTGTGAGTTTTGTTAACGCCGGTCTTTTGTCATTAACACAATCTGTTGGTGTTATTATGGGAGCAAATGTTGGAACTACTGTAACAGCATGGCTAATCTCAATTATTGGTTTTAAAATAAAAATTAGCGCCTTGGCTTTCCCATTAATCGGTATTGGTTTCCCTCTAATCTTTTCAAAAAACAAAAAACTAAGTTCATGGGGTGAAGTCATTTTCGGTTTTTCTATACTTTTTATTGGTTTAGACAGTTTAAAATCTTCTGTGCCAGACATTCATAATAGTCCCGAAATTTTTTCTTTCTTGGCACATTACACAAATATGGGGTTTGGTTCAGTATTAATTTTTTTAGCAATTGGTACTATTTTAACTGTCGTCATACAATCTTCAAGTGCAACCATAGCATTAACACTTGTTATGTGTAATAATGGTTGGCTTCCTTTTGAACTTGCTGCGGCAATGGTGTTGGGGGAAAATATTGGTACAACAATAACAGCAAATATTGCAGCTTTAGTTGCCAATGCATCTGCAAAACGTGCAGCTCGTGCCCACCTCATTTTTAATGTTTTAGGGGTTATTTGGGTATTGTCTATTTTTCCCTTCTTTTTAAACTTGATTGATTCTGTATCAATTATGGTCTCCGGAAATTCCCCTTTTAAAATAAATTCGGCAATACCAATAGCTCTTTCATTATTTCATACAATTTTTAATATTACAAACGTTCTTCTTTTGATTGGATTTACTAATCTTATTGTAAAAATTGTTACGAAATTAGTTCCGGTAAAAAAAGAAGACGAGGAATTTCGTTTACAACATATTTCAATGGGAATGTTATCAACCTCTGAACTTTCCACTCTTCAAGCAAAAAATGAAATTGCGTCTTATGCAAATCACACTAAAAAAATGTTTGGCTTTGTTAAGAAATTATTTGATGAAAAAAACGAAAAAAACTTTAACAAGCTATATGAAAAATCAATAAAATATGAAGATATTAGTGATAATATTGAAGTTGAAATTGCTTCTTACTTAACTAAAATTTCAGAAGACGTTTTAAGCACATCTGCCTCTGTAAGAATTAGTTCAATGTTAAAAATTGTTAGTGATATTGAAAGCATTGCCGATTCTTGTTATAATCTTACAAAGGCATGTAAAAGAAAATTTGAACAAAAACCTCCTTTTATCAAATGTTCTGTCGATAATATTCATAATATGTTTGGATTAATTGACGAAGCACTTGAAACCATGATTTTTAATCTTGAACACGACTATCATTTAGTATCGTTAAAAAAAGCTAACGATGTTGAGAAAAGGATTAATAAATACAGAACAGAATTAAAACAAGAACATTTAAATAACATTAAAACAAAAAAATACACATATCAATCAGGAGTTATTTATAATGATCTTTTCTTAGAGTGTGAAAAATTAGGCGATTATGTTATTAATGTTTCAGAAGCATTGAATGAGATAAAAGAATAATAACAAAAAATGAGGGTTTGTCAACCCTCATTTTTTATTTCTATATATAATAAATAAACCTTATTTGTTTAATGCTTCTGCACCACTTACTATTTCAAGAATTTCACTAGTAATTGATGCTTGTCGAGCTTTATTATATTGTATTCGTAAATCTTTAATGAGATTATTTGCATTATCAGTAGCTTTATGCATTGCTGTCATTCTAGCCCCATGCTCAGAGGCATAAGAATCTAAAAGAGCTTTGTATAGTTGTATTTTTAATGATTTTGGTATTAATTCATTAACAATGTATTTTTTTGATGGCTCAAAAATAAAATCTTGGTCAATTGATTTTTCAAATTCTTTGTCTTCTCCTGCTATAATGGGCAAAAACTGCTCAACAGTAAGAATCTGAACAGCAGCATTTTTAAACCTATTATATATTAAATCAATTCGGTCAAAATAACCATTAATAAATCCATTCATTAAATACTGTGCAATTGGAACAACGTTTTCGAAAGTCAAGTGGTCAAAAATATGACCAAATCTTCGTGTTATATTTAGATTGTTTTTTCTCAAAAAATCATTTGCATACTTACCAATAGCAATAAAACTAACATTACCACATTCTAATTGCTTGGGATATTTTTTTTGAGCAAACTCAAAACCTCTTTTAATAACATTTGAATTAAATGCTCCACACAAACCTCTATTTGATGAAACAAAAACAATTAAAATATTTTTAGGTTTCTTTTGCTGAAAATAAATATTCTCTTTAGTAATCTGTTCGTCGTCTGACAAGCTTGTCAAAATTTCATGAAGTTTGTTTGCATATGGACTAATCTTAATAATGGCATCTTGCGTTCTTTTCAACTTAGCTGCAGCAACCATTTTCATGGCAGCAGTAACTTGTTCTGTAGTAGATACAGAAGTTATTCTATTTCTTATTTCTTTTAAATTTGCCATATTAATTTCAAATCTTTTATTTTATTCTAATTTAAGAGTAATATCTTTTGCAACTTGCTCAAGAACACTCTTAACGTCATCAGACAAATCTCCTTGTTTTATTTTGTCTAAAACAGTTTTATGGTTTTCTTCTAATTTATTCAAAAATTCATTTTCAAACTCTCTAACTTTTTCAATACAAACAGAAGAAAGCAAACCCATCATACC
>JAGLDO010000065.1 GCA_023145555.1 Bacteroidales bacterium | reverse complement strand
GAACCAAATTTTGAGAAAGCTTCCAACTCTCTATATTGCGCTTGATCGATTTTTAATGTTCCGGCGACTTTTTTCATCGACTTTATTTGAGCATTACCACCAACACGAGACACTGATATTCCAACATTAATTGCAGGACGTACACCGGAATTGAACAAATCTAATTCTAAAAAAATTTGTCCGTCAGTAATAGAAATAACATTTGTAGGAATATAAGCTGACACATCTCCTGCCTGAGTCTCAATAATTGGCAATGCCGTTAAAGATCCTCCTCCTTTAACCATGTCTTTTATTGATTCGGGAAGATCATTCATTTGTTTTGCAATTTCTTCTGATTCAATAATTTTTGCTGCTCTTTCTAATAATCTTGAATGAAGATAAAATACATCTCCGGGATATGCTTCTCTACCAGGAGGACGGTGAAGCAATAAAGAAACTTCTCGATAAGACACTGCTTGTTTTGACAAATCATCATAAACGATTAATGCGTGACGTCCCGTATCTCTAAAAAATTCCCCAATTGAAGCTCCGGTAAACGGTGCATAAAACTGCATAGCAGCAGGGTCAGAAGCTGTTGACGACACAATAACAGTATAATCTAAAGCACCATGTTCTTCGAGTGTTTTCGCTATCGAAGCTATTGTTGATCCTTTTTGACCAACAGCAACATATATACAATAAACAGGATTACCTTTTTCATAAAACTCCTTTTGATTAATTATTGTGTCAATTGCAATCGCTGTTTTTCCGGTTTGTCTATCTCCTATAATCAACTCTCTTTGCCCTCTACCAATTGGAATCATAGCATCAATGGCTTTTATCCCTGTTTGTAAAGGCTGTTTTACAGGTTGTCGATAAATAACTCCAGGGGCTTTTCTTTCAAGAGGCATTTCATAAGTTTTCCCTTGAATTGGACCTTTTCCGTCTAGAGGTTCTCCTATGGTGTTAATTATTCTTCCCAACAAACCTTCTCCAACCTCAACAGAGGCAATTCTTTTTGTTCTTCTTGCAATATCTCCTTCTTTTATTTTTTGAGATGGGCCTAACAAAACGGCTCCAACATTATCCTCTTCGAGATTAAGCACAATGCCTTCAATTCCATTTTTGAATTCAATAATTTCATTTGCCTCAACATTTGACAAACCGTAAATACGTGCGATACCATCTCCAACACTTAAAACTGTTCCAACTTCTTCTACACCTACCTCCGATTTAAAACCTTCAATTTGTTGTTTTATTATTTCTGATACTTCTGCCGGTTTTATATTTGTCATCTTTTTAAAATTAAATTATTTTTAACTTCTAGTATTATTTTCTATTGATAAATCTGTTAGTTGTTTTTTTAATCTGTCTAATTTATTTAAAACACTTGCATCATATTGAAGGTCTTCAATTCTTAATACAAACCCGCCAATTAAATCTTTATCAACAACTTCTGTTAATTCAAATTTATCACTAAATTCTTTTTTTATTACTTTCCTTATGTTTTGTCTTAATTCATCTGTAATTTCACAAGAACTGGTAAACGACACCTGCTTAATTCCATTATGCGTTCTGTATATTTTTAAAAAATTTCTCGTAATCTTTTTTAAAAACGCTTCTCTTTTATTAGAAAAAACTAAATTTAGAAAAGATAGTGTGCTTAAATTAATTTTATTTTGAAATATTTGCTTAACGACTTTTTGTTTTTTCGTGGTTGTAACAATTGGACTCTCTATGAGTGCCACGAAATCTTTTTCTTTTTGACAAACATCAAATATTAGAGACAGATCTTTTTTTACATCCTCTAAAATATTTTTCTCAAGTGCGTAAGCAAATATTGCTTTAGCATATCTTACTGAAATTTTACTTTCATTCATAAGTAAAAACTTCTTAAATTATTAAATTGAAATTAATTAATCTTTATCTCTTCTAATAAACCGTTAATTAATTCTTCCTGTTTTTTATTTTTCAACAACTCTTGTTTAATAATTTTCTCTGCAATATCAACCGAAATTATAGATATTTGATCTTTAATTCCATTTATTGCAGCTTCCTTTTCATTTTGAATTGTTGTTTTTGCTTTTTCAATTAATTTTTTTGCTTCTTTATCAGCTTGAACTGTTGCTTCTTCAATTATGTTTGCTTTAATTTCTTTAGCCTCTCTTATTAACTTTTCTCTTTGTTGTTTTGCCTCTTTAATAATTTGTTCATTATCTGCTTTTAAATGAGACATTTCTTCTCTTGCTTTTTCTGCTGATTGTAATGCTTCATCTATTGAATTTTCTCTTTCTTTTAAAGCATTCAAAATTGGTTTCCATGCAAATTTCCCTAACAAGAATAAAACGATTGAAAAAGAAACAACCATCCAAAAAAACAAGCCTAAACCGGGAGTTACTAATTCCATTACAATTATGTTTTAATTAATACTAAAAACAATCAACAATTTTTAAAATAGATTGTTGTAAAAAACCTCATGTTTTAGCCAACCGCTAAAACATGAGGTTAAAAAATTGTACTTAAACAAAAAGAATAAGTAAACAAACAACAATTGCAAAAAAGGCAACACCTTCAATAAGGGCTGCAGAAACAATCATGTTTGAACGAACATCTCCTGCTGCTTCAGGTTGACGAGCAATAGCCTCCATGGCACTAGTCCCTATTTTGCTTATACCAAAAGCTGCAGCAAAAACACTAGAAGCGGCAGCAAAAGCAGCACCTACTTTTGCAATAGCAACACCACCGGCAACTGCTTGTAAAATAATTAATAAATTAATCATGTTTATATATATTTAGTTAATAAAAAAATACTCAAAATTAAATTAATGTTCTTCTGTTGCCATTCCAAAATATATGGCTGACAATAATGTAAACACATAAGCTTGTATAAAGGAAATCAACAAATCAAGCATTGTCATAAATATTGAAAAAGCAACTGCTAGTGGAGAAACGCCATAACCAATTCCTGCCGACATTTCTCCAAAAACAAATATTAAACTAAAAAACCCTAATGCAATAATATGACCTGACGTCATGTTGGCAAACAGACGAATCATTAAAATTAAGGGTTTTGTAATCATTCCAAGTATTTCTACTACCGGCACTAATGGAATAGGAAATTTTAACCACCATGGTATTATTGGTGAATTAAATACATCTTGCCAATAATGTTTATTGCCATTAATTGTAGTAACAACAAATGTAAATAATGCCAAACACATTGTAATTGTAATGTTTCCTGTAATATTTGCTCCAAAAGGAAATATTGGAATTAAACCGGATAAATTATTAATTAAAATAAAGAAAAATATTGTTAGTAAAAAAGGTGTAAATCGTTCATATTGTTTCTCGCCGATGGAAGATTTCGCAATATCATCACGAACAAAAAGAATTATCGGCTCAGCAAAAGATTGAATCCCTTTTGGTGATTTGCCTTTGTTTTTAACATAACCTTTTGCAACAGAAAGAAAAATCCAAAGCATTAGTATAAGACTAAAAAAAACACCTACAACATCCTTAGTTATCGAAAAATCAAGTGGGAGAGATGCTTTTTCATTAATCGTGACGCCATCGTCTAAAACCTCAACAATTTTACCTGCATATTTGCCTTTTTTCCCAAGCTTAAATCCTTTATATGATTTCTCTCCATGTTGAAATTTAGTCGAGCAGAAAACCTGCCAGCCTTTTGTTTCGCTGTGAACAATAATTAATAGCGGGATACAAACGTGTGTTTCTCCGATTGTACAAATATGCCATTCGTGTGCATCATAAATATGATGCATAATAAATTCTCCGGGTTTAAATTTTGCTGGTTCTTCTTTTTGGTTTGTATTTGCAGTTGAAACTAACGATACGTTAAAAATCAATATTGTTGTTAAAACACATTTAAATATGTTCTTTTTTAAATAATTCATCTACAAGTTTAATTTTTCTAATATAACGAAAAAAAACAACATAAATTATTATTCTTTTCGCTTAATTTATTTTCTTTTTTAATGTCTGCAACACCACAAAAACCTCAAAAACAGCAAATAGTGCGTAAAGTATTAAAAAAACTATCACAAACCAAAATACATTAATTTTAACAAAAATCAAATATGTTATCACAAAAATTAAATAAATAAGCAATTTAATTGTTGATAACAATAAAAATTTATTGGCAAATGTGTTTGGTTTTTTGTTAAGAATATTAGCTAAAATAAAGAAAAACAGATTGGTAATCGCAAAACAAAATATAAAAGAATATAAAAATATTGGCATATAATATTCTTTCAATATTGTTAGAAATAATATTGTTGCAATTATGAAAATGGTAATTGCAAAGTATACTGTTTTTTTGAAAACTGTTTTAAACAAATTCTTTTTATTAAATTA
>JAGLDO010000064.1 GCA_023145555.1 Bacteroidales bacterium | reverse complement strand
TAAGGCTATATGCCGTAGTTTCACAAGAAACTTTAGTCCTGCTTCGGTGGGACTTTTTTTTATCATTAAATATTCTTAATCTACGAATTTTAATACTTAATAAAATTTTTTTAACAATTAATCAAACAAAAATAAAAGATGTTAATAATATGTTTATATTTGAAACATTATGATAGTAAAAACAATTCTTATATTATTAGGCATTATTGATTTTGTATATGATTCATTTAATCACGTAAAAAATGGTTTACATAATTTTAAATTTAATGTGCATCCCCAATTTTTAAAAGCAAGTTATCTGTTACACTTCTTTTTTTAGTTTTTTACAACTATAATATTACTAACAACTCAACCGTTATCTATATTAGAATAGCTTAAAGAAATAAATAAAAATTGCTATTTTTAATAAAAAATAATTAAATTCGCAACATAACAATTTCAGGAACATAATAATAGCGAGAAATGAAATTTAAAATATTAATCATAGTTTTAATATTTAGTTTTGCAAATATTACAACATTATATTCACAAAAGAATTTTTCAGAAAAGGCAGATATCGCTTTTGATGCAGGTCAGTTTTATAAATCAATTGATTTGTATAAATATTCGTATGCCAAAGCAAAGGGAAAAGAAGAAAAAGCTGAAATAATTTATAAAACAGCTATTTGCTATCGATTAATAAATAATTCGAAACAGGCAGAAATTTGGTTTAAAAAAGCAATAAGAAAAGGATTCCCAAGTCCATTGGCAATTTTATATTATGCCGATGCCATGAAGCTAAATGGCAAATACGATGAGGCTGTTGAACAATATCAAAAATATAAAAATTATGTTCCCGACGATACAAAAGCCGACATTGGAATAAGTTCGTGCCAAGATGCAAAGCAGTGGATTGAACATCCTACCAGATATAAAGTTAATCAGGTATATTATTTCAATTCTAAAAAAAGTGATTTTTGCCCGGCTTTTGGTAAAAGTGATTTTAAAGTTGTTTTTTTTACTTCTTCACGTGAAGGTGCTACCGGTAATAAAATTAATGACGTAACCGGACAATATTACACAGATATCTTTCGCTCAAGAGTTGACCGAAAGGGGAAATGGAGCGAGCCTGTTCCTCTTGGCAAAGGAGTTAATTCTGAATATGATGAGGGGGGAATATCTTTAAATTTAAAAGCCAATAATCTTTACTACACTAGTTTTAGAGAAAGTAAGGAAGGTAAACTTGGTTGTCAAATATATTTTTCTAAAAAGCAAGGTATAGAATGGAGCAAAGGAGAAATAATTCCGATTGCACCCGATTCAATTACAGTTGGTCACCCTGCAATATCTTCAGATGAGTTGACCTTATATTTTGTTTCCGATATGAAAGGCGGAAAAGGAGGGAAAGACATCTGGAAAATTACTCGTGAAAGCAAAACAAAAAGTTGGGGAAAAGCAGAGAATCTTGGAACCGAAATCAATACTTCAGAAAACGAAATGTTTCCATATATTCACAAAGACGGCACATTGTATTTTTCTTCTGACGGACTTCCTGGCATGGGCGGTTTAGATATTTTTGAAGCAGTTCCAACTCCGGATGGAAAATGGAAAGTAGAAAATGTTAAATACCCAATAAACTCTTCTTACGATGATTTTGGTATTGTTTTCGAAGGCGATATTGAAAGAGGATATTTCTCGACCAACAGAAAAGGAGGGAAAGGTTCAGACGATATTTATCAGTTTTATTTACCACCCATTGAATTTAATATTGAGGGTGTAGTTAAGAATGAAAATACCGAAGATATTATTGCCGGAGCAGACATTAACCTTATTGGCAGCGATGGAACTAACGAAATGAAAAAGTCGGAAGCTGACGGTTCATTTAGCTTTAAACTTAATCCAAATACTGACTATCGTGTAATAACCAAAAAAGGTGGATTTTTAAATGGTAAAGGAAAAGAAACCACAAAAGGATTAACCGAAAATAAAACATTTAAACTCGATATTTTTATGTCGCCTGACGATTCTCGTATTGTTCTTCCAAATATTCTTTACGACTTAGGAAAGTGGGATTTGAGACCGGAATCTTTAGTTTCATTAGAAAAATTGGTTGAAATATTAAACGACAATCCTAACATTATAATCGAAATTGGTTCTCACACAGACTTTAGAGGCGGAGCTGATTATAACATTGAACTTTCAGGCAAAAGAGCAAAATCTGTAGTCGACTTCTTAATAACGTACGGTATTGACCAAGATCGATTAACCTCAAAAGGTTATGGAGAATTAATGCCTAAAACCATTGATAAAAAAGAAGCAAGAGCATATTCATTTTTAGAAGAAGGTGATATCTTAAACGAATCTTATATAAACAATTTGCCAAATAGTGAGCAAAAAGAAATATGTCATCAAATAAATCGTAGAACTGACTTTGGCGTTACCGGAAGAGATTACATACCTAAAATTAAAAAAAGAGGTCATTAAGGCTGATTGAAACAAATCATTTTATTGATTTTTTTATTATAAAGATTTCCCATTTTTGTTTAAGAATGGGAAATCTAAAAAACAATCAGTAACAATTCCTTAAAGAAAATACAAATTTTGCTTAATTCATTATTAAATTATTATTTTTGCAAAAAATAATTTTTTTTTGTTTTTATAGTTATCAGCAATTTTTATTTTGCTGAAAAAACAAAACAGATTAACACTCTCAAATTGTAGAACTATACACTAAAAAAATGGATAAAACTTCACGATATAACCAAAGAGGTGTTTCTTCGTCAAAAAAAGATGTTCATGATGCTATAAAAAATATTGATAAAGGCATTTATCCAAAAGCTTTTTGCAAAATTATTCCCGACTACTTGGCCGGAGACCCTGATTATTGCAACATTATGCATGCCGATGGTGCTGGCACAAAATCGTCGCTTGCTTATATTTATTGGAAAGAAACCAACGACATAAGTGTTTGGAAAGGAATTGCTCAAGATGCTATTATTATGAATATTGATGACCTTCTTTGCGTTGGTGCTGTCGATAACATATTATTATCGTCAACAATTGGCAGAAACAAAAACCTTATTCCCGGGGAAGTAATATCTGCAATAATAAATGGCACAAAAACAGTTATTGATGAGTTCCACGATATGGGTATAAACATTCAGTTTACAGGAGGTGAAACTGCCGATGTTGGTGATTTAGTCAGAACTGTTATTGTTGATTCTACTGTTTCTTGCAGAATGAAACGTTCTGATGTTATCTCAAACGGTAATATTAAAGCAGGTGATGTTATTGTCGGTTTATCATCTTCAGGTAAAGCAACTTACGAAAAAGAGTACAATGGAGGTATGGGTAGCAATGGTTTAACATCGGCGCGCCATGATGTTTTTGCAAAATATTTGGCAGAAAAATATCCTGAAAGTTATGATAACAAGATCCCAAATGAATTAATTTATTCAGGCTCGCTCAAACTAACCGATAAAGTTGAAAATTTAGGAGTAGATGCAGGCAAGCTCGTTCTTTCACCTACAAGAACTTATGCTCCTATTATTAAAGATATTTTAAATGAATGTCGACAAAATATTCATGGCATGATTCATTGCACAGGTGGTGCTCAAACAAAAGTTTTGAACTTTGTTGATAATATCCATATCATTAAAGATAATATGTTTGATATTCCCCCATTATTTAAGATTATACAAAGAGAATCAGGCACTTCATGGCAAGATATGTACAAGGTGTTTAATATGGGGCACAGACTAGAAATTTATTTGCCCGAACAATTTGCCGGCGATATTATAAACATATCTAAAAAATATAATGTTGATGCCAAAATCATTGGCAGATGCGAAAAATCAGACAACAAAAAATTAACAATAATTAACCAATTTGGTGAATTTAACTATTAATAAATAATTATCATGAGTAACAATATGATTTTAGAAAAATTAGAGGGAGTGAGATTGCGTTTTGAAGAGGTATCACAAATGATTACCGACCCTGAAATCATTTCGGACATGAAGCGTTATGTTAAACTTAATAAAGAATATAAAAATCTTGAACCACTAGTAAAAGAATATACTCAATATAAAAATGTACTAAGCAATATTGATTCTGCTAAAGAAATTCTCTCAACCGAAAAAGATGATGAGATGAGAGAAATGGCAAAAGAAGAGCTAGATGAACTGGAATCTCAGATTTCTTCAATGGAAGAGAATATAAAACTATTGCTATTACCAAAAGACCCTGAAGATGAGAAAAACGCAATTCTTGAAATTAGAGCAGGAACAGGTGGTGACGAAGCAAGTATTTTTGCCGGCGATCTTTTTAGAATGTATACTAAATATTGCGAATCAAAACGCTGGAAGCTTGAAATAACGCATTTGTCAGAAGGAACATCGGGAGGATATAAGGAAATAGTATCAAAAATTTCCGGCAACGGTGTTTATGGTATTTTAAAATATGAATCAGGTGTTCACCGTGTTCAAAGAGTTCCGCAAACCGAAACTCAGGGTCGTGTTCACACATCAGCTGCAACAGTTGCTGTTTTGCCTGAAGCCGAAGAATTTGATATTGAGCTAAAACCCGAAGATATAAGAAAAGATACGTATTGCTCATCAGGGCCGGGAGGACAATCGGTAAACACAACATATTCGGCTATTCGATTAACTCATATTCCTTCGGGAATTGTTGTTACCTGTCAAGATCAAAAATCTCAGATTAAAAACCTTGACAAAGCGATGACAGAACTTCGCTCTCGATTATATAGCATTGAACATCAAAAATATCTTGATGAGATTTCTTCAAAAAGAAAAACAATGGTATCGACAGGCGACCGTTCAGCAAAAATTAGAACATATAATTATCCTCAAGGACGAGTTACAGACCATAGAATAGGGTTAACACTTTATAATTTACCGGCAATTGTGGGTGGTGATATTCAAGATATTATTGAAAAATTACAATTGGCAGAAAATGCCGAACGTTTAAAAGAAAGTAATTTGTAATGATATTATAATATATTGATTGATGTTCATTTAATTACCAATGATAGTTATTAAAGGTGAAATATAAACTTGTTTCGGATTAGCTACCTGAAGAAAAAATTTGTATTATGAATTCTGAAATGCTTTTTGAGAATATAAAAAAGAAAAAAAGTTTTTTGTGTATAGGGTTAGATACTGATATTAACAAAATACCACAGTTTTTTTTTAAATATCAAGACCCGATTTTTGAATTTAATAAACAAATTATTGATGCTACCCACGATTTGTGTGTCGCCTACAAACCAAATACTGCTTTTTATGAACAACTCGGTGCAAAGGGTTGGTTAAGTCTTGAAAAAACGGTTAACTATATTAAGACAAAACACCCTGATATTTTTTTAATTGCAGACGCTAAACGTGGCGATATAGGAAATACTTGTAACATGTATGCAAAAGCTTTTTTTGAAAACATGAAGTTTGATGCAATAACTGTTGCTCCATACATGGGAGAAGATTCTGTAAAGCCTTTTTTGTTATATAAAGATAAATGGGCAATTTTATTGGCATTAACATCAAATAAGAGTGCCCGAGATTTTCAATTTGATAATACCGAAACAAATCTTTACGAAAAAGTTATCAGCAAATCAAAAAACTGGGGAACCAAAGATAACTTAATGTATGTTGTAGGTGCTACAAAAGCAGAAATGCTGAAAGATATAAGAAAAATAATCCCTAATCATTTTTTATTAGTACCCGGTATTGGTGCTCAAGGAGGCAGCTTGTCCGAAGTAGCAAAATATGGGATGAACAGCAAATGTGGTATTCTTGTAAACTCGTCACGCTCAATAATTTATGCCAACAATACTCCTGATTTTGCTATATACTCCAGAAAAAAAGCTTCTGAGCTAAAAACAGAAATGGAAAAATTGCTTTCAAAGCACATAAATTAATTCAATTCCTATTATATTATTATTTTTTTGCTTAATTTTATTTGATATTTAGAATTTTTTAAATTTCGATAAAAAAATAATTGTTGTTATTAGTATCTTTGATAATATTATTTCTAAACAGTTTTTTGAAAATTGCTGCTATTTAATATTCAAATAAAAATGAACGAAGCTTTTCTGCAACATATATGGAAATATCATTTATTTGATAAAACAGAATTAACCGCATCAACAGGTGAGGAGATTGAAATAATAAATGTTGGACAAAAAAATATTGATGCCGGTCCTGATTTTTTTAATGCTAAAGTTAAAATCGACAATACTGTTTGGGCAGGAAACATCGAAGTTCATATTAATTCGTCTGATTGGCTAAAACACTTTCATAACACAAACAAAGCTTATGACAATGTAATTCTTCATGTTGTATATAATAACGACATGCAAATTTCACGAAGCAATGGAGAAGCAATTACTACAATTGAATTGAAATTTGATAAAAAAATATTTGAAAATTATCAAGATTTAATTAAAAATGAACAATGGGTGTCTTGTGAAAATGAAATTAATAATGTTGATGAATTTATTGTCGATTTTTGGCTCAACAGTTTGTTAATTGAGCGATTAGAAAGTAAATCAGAATATATTCTCAATAATTTAAATAGAAACAACAATAATTGGGAGGAAACTTTTTATCAGCAACTGGCGAAAAATTTTGGAACAAAAATTAATCAACTTCCATTTGAGCAACTCACAAAGTCATTACCACTATTATATTTAGCCAAACACAAAAATAATTTATTACAGATTGAAGCTCTTCTTTTTGGACAAGCCGGTTTTTTAGAGGATAATATTGATGGCGATGATTATTATAATTCATTGAAAAAAGAATACTTGTTTTTAAAAGACAAATTTAAACTAAAACCGATTGAAAAATATTTATGGAAATTTTTACGACTTCGACCAAGTAATTTCCCAACAATTCGTATTGCGCAATTCGCATCGTTAATTTTTAAATCATCAAGTTTGTTTTCAAAAATTATTAACTCTGACGATTTAGTTGAAATAAAAAAATATTTTTCAGTATCTACATCCGAATATTGGGACACTCATTACATGTTTAACAAATCAACTAAAGAAAGAAAAAAAAGAACAGGACAAGTTTTTATAAACTCATTAATAATAAATACAATTGTCCCCTTTTTGTTTGTTTATTCAAAATCGAAAGACAATGAGATATATAAAATAAGAGCTTTAAAATTTCTTGAAAAATTACCTGCAGAAAAAAATTCAATAATAAATAATTGGAAATTGTTAAAAATACCTGTGCCAAATGCTTTTTATTCACAGGCTTTAATTCAGTTGAAAAATGAATATTGCAATAAGAAAAAATGCTTATATTGTCAGATTGGAAATAGAATAATAGTAAAAAGACAATAATGAAGAATACAAGTTTAAAGTCAATTTTTATTCCTCTATCGTTACTCTTTCTGATATTGATTATTGGGACAATAGGGTTTGTTGCTATTGAGCATTACTCATTTATTGATGCTTTTTACATGACAATTATTACAATGTCAACAGTTGGATTTGGCACTCTTCATCCATTATCAATAACAGGAAAATTTTTTACAGTATTTTTAATAATTTTCAGTTTCGGTATTTTTGCTTTCGTAGCATCTGAAATAGCAAAATACATAATATCAGGAAAGTTGCAGGATTATGTTAAAACACATAACAAATACAAAAGAATTGAAAAATTAAGTAATCATATTATTGTTTGTGGTTTCGACCGTAACGGTAAACAAGTTGTTAATGAACTTATTAAGTATAAAGAGAAATTGGTAATAATTGAAAAAAATGAACAAATAATTAAAGATTTGCATAAAAGTTCACATCGTTTGTTTCTTGAAGGAGATGCATCTGAAGATGAGGTGCTAATAAAAGCAGGAATTAAAACAGCAAAAGCTTTAATTACTACTTTACCAAACGATGCCACAAATCTTTTTGTAGTTTTATCTGCTCGGCAATTAAATAAAAAATTGACAATAATAAGCCGTGCTTCAAGCGAAACTTCATTTTCAAAATTAAAACAAGCCGGAGCAAATAATGTTATTATGCCCGATTTAATTGGTGGTGAACGAATGGCAAAACTTATTATCAGTCCGGATATTATTAGGTTTTTAGAGCAAATTCAACTTGTAAAAGGCGACAACGTTAAAATTCATGAAATTTCATGCGACAAATTAGCCCACGGTTTAGTCAATAAATCAATTGAAGAGCTTAATGTTAGAAATGTTTCGGGAGCTAATATTATTGGATTAAAAACAGAAACAGGAGAATATGTATTAAACCCTGAGCCTACTTATAAATTATCATCACAATATAAAATTTTTACTCTCGGCACTTTATCTGAAATTGAAAAATTCAAATCAATTTTATCAAATGAATAATGCAAGTTAAAATATTATCTTTGTTAAAATTTTTAATCCTTGAGATTACTCCGAAAAGACATGACATGTTTGTAGTAATAAAAAATAGCGTAATTAAATTACTGATAATCTGAATAATAGAAAACATGTCATGTCTCGGCAATTTAACATTAATACTTTTCGGAGTGGACTTATCCTTATATTATAAATAAATGAAGCAATATTTAAATTTATTGAATCACGTTTTAACAAACGGAACAACAAAAGACGACAGAACAGGGACAGGAACGAAAAGTGTTTTTGGTTATCAAATGCGCTTCAATTTACAAGAAGGCTTTCCCTTACTTACCACAAAAAAATTACACTTAAAATCAATTATACACGAACTTTTGTGGTTTTTAAATGGAGAAACAAACATAAAATATCTTAAAGAAAATAAAGTAAAGATTTGGGACGATTGGGCTGACGAAAATGGTGAGTTAGGTCACATATACGGTTATCAATGGCGTTCGTGGCCGGCTGAAAACAATAAGCATATCGACCAGATTTCTAATCTTATTAATGATATTAAGAACAATCCAAATTCGCGACGACTTATTGTAAGTGCATGGAATGTAGGCGAAATAGATAAAATGGCTCTGCCACCTTGTCACATCTTATTTCAATTTTATGTTGCCAACGGGAAACTTTCGTGTCAGCTTTATCAACGAAGTGCCGATGTTTTTCTTGGTGTTCCTTTTAATATTGCTTCTTATGCTTTGTTAACAATGATGATTGCACAAGTAACAAATTTGCAAGCAGGTGATTTTGTCCACACACTTGGTGATGCTCATATTTATCTTAATCACCTTGAACAAACAAAATTACAATTATCAAGAGAACCACGTAAGTTACCGCTAATGAAAATAAATCCCGAAGTGAAAACTGTTTTCGATTTTAAATATGACGATTTTACACTTACCGATTACGATCCACATCCTCATATTAAAGGAGCAATAGCTGTGTGAGGTATTTAGTTTGTAAAGTTGAAAGTTGTAAGTTAAAAGTAAAAGGAAAGACGTTATGAAAAACACATCTATAATAGTAGCAATAGCAGAAAATTATGCAATAGGAAAAGACAACGAACTTTTGTGGCACATTTCTGATGATTTAAAACGTTTTAAGAAACTCACTTCCGGGCATACCGTAATTATGGGCCAAAACACTTTCGATTCTTTACCTAATGGAGCCTTGCCTAAAAGAACAAATATTGTTATTACATTCAATAAAGAATTAAAAATTCCGGGGTGCATAATGGCATATTCAATTGAGGATGCTATAAAAAAATGCGATTTGAACCAAGAAGTTTTTGTTATAGGAGGAGGTTCTATTTATGAGCAGTTTTTAGAATTTGCCGATAAAATTTATATAACACTTGTCCATAAAAATTTTGATGCAGATACATTCTTTCCAAAAATTGATTCTAATAAATGGTCAATAATTGAACAAACCGATTTTCCTGCAGATGATAAAAGTAAATATGCCTATTCTTTTATTACGTATGTTAAAAAATGATGAAAAATAATCTCAAGATTACAAAAATGAATAAGATTTTCAAATCGTTTATTATCAGCATAATTTTTTTGATAATATTTATTTTTTCATTTTTTATTTATGCAATAGTAACAGATTACCAACCCGAAGAGAAAGAAGTATTTTTTAAAAATGATTTTTCAGATACAATTGCTCAACAAAGATTTTCAATACTATCGTGGAATATTGGTTATTGCGGATTAGGAGAGGATATGGATTTTTTTTATGATGGCGGAGAAAAAGTTCGTGCATCAAAAAAGGTAACTTTAAACAATCTGAAAAATATAATTAATTTTATTTCAAAAAGAGACACAATAGATTTCGTTCTTCTTCAAGAAGTAGATACACTATCAAAACGAAGTTATTTTATTAATCAATTCGATAGTTTAAAATCAAAACTCGCAAATCATTTTGGCACATTTGCATTAAACTACAATGTTCAATACATCCCCGTTCCAATATTTTCGCCACTCGGTAAAGTTAAAGCAGGACTGGTAACTTTTAGCAAAATAAAACCAACGACCTCAATACGTTATTCCTTCCCGGGCAATTACTCAATGCCCAAGAAATTATTCATGCTCGACCGTTGTTTTTTAATGAATAAATACAAATTAAAAAACGGTAAATCATTAGTTGTAATAAACACTCATAATTCAGCCTACGATAAAGGGAATTTAAAACAAAAGCAA
>JAGLDO010000063.1 GCA_023145555.1 Bacteroidales bacterium | reverse complement strand
ACCACCTAAGCTGTCAGTTAATAAGTTCCAAAAATTGCAAACAAACAGTGTTATTTTAAGAAGTGTTAACAAAAACTTTTTACCCAAATCTTGGAAATATATTTTTGACAAAAACACAGCAACAAACAGAAGTTTAGAAACAAAATACATTAAAGGAGAGACATATACCAACATTATTGATTTTTTTGTAATATCGCCAAATATTGAAGAAATTTTTATGACCACAGTTAACCTTCATTTTATAAATTCCGACCATCAACCAATAATAGCATCATTTAAATTGAAATTTTAGTATAAAAATCACTAAATATGATAAAACAATAGTAATTTTAAAATAAAAATTATTACATTTGAAAATTTAACACACACAACTAAAGAATAACAAGGTAGTAGTATATGGTTACTGATGATGATGTTTTAAAATTTATTTCTACTATAAAAAATGTTTCAACGTATAATTTTACAAATTATTCAGAGAAGTCGTTTAAGCGTCGAGCAGAAAAACTACTTGTTGATTATAAAACCGATGTTAACGGGCTTATACGTAAGGTTTCAAACGACAAAGAGTTTTTAGAGCAAATAATAAGAGACATTACTGTTAATACTACAGAATTATTTAGAGACCCTGAAATTTGGATTACATTAAAATATAGAATACTACCAAAATTTAAAAAAAATAAATCAATATTTATTTGGCATTCGGGTTGTTCAAGTGGTCAAGAAATTTACTCAATGTTAATACTTTTGCATCAACTTGATTTATTTGACAAAGCTAAGGTTTTTGCTTCAGATATTAATACTCAGATGCTGGAAAATGCCAAAAGAGGACAATATAAATATCGTTTTAATTTAGGTTATCTTGATAACTTTGATAAAGTTATTAAAGAAAATCCATATAATTATGATGAATACAAAGAAGTTCCTTATTCAGATTATTTCGATATTGACAAGGCTAAAGATATTATAACAATGAAAAAGTTCCTTCGTGACAAACCTGTTTACAGGAAACACGATCTTGTTAACGATGGTAATATTTTTTATTCAAAATTTGATATAATATTATGTAGAAATGTAATTATTTATTTTAATAATAAATTACAAAACAGCGTTATAGAATTATTTAGTAACAACCTATACCGTAACGGATCTTTAGTGCTTGGAGCACATGAAAGCATTTTAGGACCCGTTTCTAATAATTTTGAACGAACTAAGGGTTTGTATAAGAAGAAGCCTTTTTGATATTATAATATAATTTTTTAACTTTAAACAAAACCGTTATAATTATTTATAATGATTAATAATATAGGAATAGTAGATGCAAGAAAGATTATTAAGGCAATTAATGAAACATATAATTATGATTTCAAAGATTATGCTTTAACCACTTTTAAACATCGACTCATTCAATTCATTAATAATAATAATTATAACAATCTTGAAAATTTTATTCAAGACATTCAAAAAAAAGAAATCGATTTTGAAGATTTTATAGATAAAATTCTTATTGACACTACAGAGATGTTTAGAACGCCATCGTTTTGGAGAGAAATAAGAGATAAATATTTACCAAAATTAGCATCAAGTAGAGATCTTAAAATTTGGATGCCTCATATTACTTCGGGAGATGGGTTATTTACGCTTGAAATTATTTTACATGAATTAGGCTTAACAAACAATGTTCAAATTACAGCATCAAGCATGAGTGAAAAAAAATTGGCAAGAATTAAAGAAGGTGGAGGATATAGTTTAAAGAAAATTGAAGTTGGAGAAGCCAATTATAAACGATATGCAGGTAAGTTTCAATTAGCTAATTATTATACCGTTAAAAATAATTGTGCATATTTGGATACTTCGTTAATAAGAAATGTTACTTTTCATAAAAGCATAATAACTCAAGACGCATCATCAGCAAGCTTTAAGCTAATTATTTTTCAAAATCACATGATTTATTTTAATCAGTCATTGCAAGATAAAGTAGCTTTGAAACTAATAGATAGTTTAGTTCCGGCAGGTATGTTAGCTTTAGGTAGTGGAGAAACTTTAGAATATAGTTCATCAAGCAATAAACTTATATTAATTGACAAACTGGAAAAAATTTACAAAAAAAAAATAGGATAAATTAATGGATTATAAAGCAGTAATAATAGGAGGCTCTGCAGGAAGTTTTCAGGTGGTTACTAAAATAATATCAGCACTACCTAAAAAATACCCGCTACCTGTTTTTTTGTGCTTGCATAGACTAAAACATATACGCTCGGGTTTTGTTGAAGCTTTATCAATAAAATCACAAATGTCTATTGAGGAGCCTACAGATAAACAACCCATTAAATCAGGGAAAATTTATCTTGCGCCTGCAAATTACCATATGTATGTTGAATTAGGAAATAAATTTGCATTATCAACAGAAGACCCAGTTAATCATTCAAGACCATCAATTGATTTGTCATTCGAATCTGTTGCATACAATTATAACAGAAAAGCTATTGGAATTATTCTTTCAGGAGCGAATCGCGATGGCGCTTTAGGGCTTAAAGCTATAAAAAGCGCAGGTGGGGTTGCTATAGTTCAAGACCCAAAAGAATGCCAAGTGCCTACTATGACAACAGCTTCTATTAATGCGACAAAAGTTGATTATATATTTAAGACTGAAGAGATTATTAATTTTTTACTTAACTTAAGATAAAATTTTATGAAGGGTTTAAAAAATTATAAATTAATTGCAATTATAATCATAATTATGTTTATAATACTTGAAATGTTTTTATTCCAAGAAATTACAAACCTAATTTCTGACATTAATAAGTTGTCAAATATCAATAATAATTATTCTGGAGTAATTACTTTTTTCTTTATAAATTTAATTTTGGTGATTTTTCTTTTTGCAATATCATTAAAAATATTATCTTTAAAACTTAATAAAGATGTAACAAAAACAGAAGATTATAGTAAAAAAGAAACAAGAGAAGAGATAAATGATGATTTAGAAGAAAAAAACAAAACAGAAAAGGAAGTTGAAACAGAAAAGGAACTTAATTCAATATTTGAAGAATTAAGAAAAATTAAAGACATCAATCTCTATACAGAAAAATTTTTAATAAATGTTGCAAAAAAGTATGAAATTGTTCAAGGTCTTTTTTATTTAAAAATATCTAAGAGTGAAGAATTTGAAGTATGCTCAAAATATGCTTATTTTAACGAAGAAGAACCAAAAAAAATTAAAATAGGAGAAGGCTTGTCAGGTCAAGTTGCTAAAGATAAAAAAGCAATGAACTTGTCAGAAGTCCCCGAAAATTATATTAAAGTAGTTTCAGGGACAGGTGAAAGTTCTCCAAAATATTTGCTCATTTTGCCTGTTATTAATAAAGAAAAAACAATTGGAATCGTTGAATTAGCTTCATTTGTTCCATTTAAAGAAAATTTTGTAAAGCAATCAGTTGTCTTGTTTGAAAAAAACAGCGAATTTATTTCACAATTAATAAAAAAATAAATTAAGAATAATATCTTAATTATGAGTAATAAAAATTCAAATATCAATACTATTAAAACCGGAGCAATAATTTCCGGATTTGCTATAATAATAATAGCATGGATTATTAATATAATAGCTATGGATGTAAAATTTTCGTTTGCAAATATAGCTCATATGCATATATCAAATCCTATTTTATTTATTATTGATTTTCTTCCCGTTTGTTTCTATTTTATTTACAAAATCTTTTCTAAAGGAACAACAAAAAAAATGTCTGATTATGAGCTGACAATTAAAGACCAAGAAGAAAATATTAGAAAGAACGCTCAATTTGCCAAAAAAATTGGAGAAGGAGATTTTTCTTTTGATCAGATGAGTATTGATAAAAATGATATTTTAGGGAAATCTCTTATAAAAATGAGAAACGACCTTGTTGCTTCAAAAAATAAAGAAGAAGAACAAAATTGGATTGCTCAAGGAAAAGATAAAATATCAACAATACTTCGTTTGCACACAGATATTAATGATTTAGCTTATGATACACTTGTGAACCTTATTAATTATACAAAGGTGACACAAGGAGCTTTTTATGTTTATGAAGAAGACGAAAACAAACTTGTTAATGTAGCAACATTTGCTTATAATAGAAAGAAATATCAAACTCAGGAATTTAAAGTAGGTGAAGGTTTAATTGGGCAAGCTGCATTTGAAATGGATACGATTTACCGCACAGAAATTCCTAACGATTATATTACAATTACATCAGGAATTCTAGGCGACGAAAAACCTTCCTGCATCCTAATAGTACCTTTAATTACTGATGAAAAACTACAAGGAGTTATTGAATTTGCTACTTTAAAAAGTGAAATTGATCATTTAAAAATAAATTTTGTTGAAGAATTAAGTGATATTTTAGCTCGTACAGTTTTTAATTTAAAAATTAATACACAAACAGAGAAACTCTTAAAAGAGGCACAAGAAATGGCAGAGGAATTAAGAGAAAATGAAGAAGAACTCCGCCAAAATGCTGAAGAAATGAGAGTGACTCATGATGAGCTTGAAAAAACAAACGAAAATCTGGAAAAACAAATACTCGAAGTCGAAAATGCACAAAAACGTCTTCATTCATTATTAGAAAATGCATCAGAGGTAATTTCAATTTATGACGAAGATCTTAAGCTAAAGTATATAAGCCCTTCCGTTGCGAAAATATATGGATATTCTGATGAAGAAATGATGGAGGGGAAAGACATGGAAAGACTAACATCACAGGGTGTTAACGATATAAAAGATGTGTTTAAAAAATTATTGTCAAATCCAAACACTTCTCATTTAATTCAATATACTTACATGAGAAAAGATGGAGAAAAAATTTATATCGAATCGACCGGAAGAAACTTGATACACGATCCCGCTATTAGTGGGATTATTATAAATTCACAAGATATTACAGAAAGAAAAAGAGCTGAAAAAGAAGAAAGAATGAAGAGTCAGATGCAAGCTCTTTCCGAAAATAGCCCGGATATGATTATCCGTCTTAACTTAGAAGGACAATTCTTTTATGTAAATCCTATTGTGAAAATATTTACAGGTATTGACACTAACGAAGTAATAAAAAAATCAATTGATGAAGTAAACTTCAACGCTCAACTTTCAGGCTTTTTTAAAGATACAATAAAAAAAATTACAGAAACACAATACAAAATAAACACCGAAATAGTTTTTCCAACTAATTTTGGAGACAGAATAATGCAAGTTAACTCAATACCCGAATTCAACGATGAAAAAGAATTAGAAACAATTCTTATTGTTGCCCATGATATTACAGAGATGAAAAATATCGAAATGGAAATTCAAGATAAAAACAAGAAAAT
>JAGLDO010000062.1 GCA_023145555.1 Bacteroidales bacterium | reverse complement strand
CTATTTATATTGCTGCCGTTGACTGTACCGGACACGGAGTTCCCGGAGCATTACTTTCGTTTATCGGATATTTCATTTTAAATAATATAGTTGACCATGAGGAAGAATACAATGCAGGGCAAGTATTAGATAAATTGCATTACGGAGTAAGAAAAACATTGAAGCAAGATCAAAATGATGCAAATGCTAGAGATGGCATGGATATTGCGTTATGTAAAATTGATTTAGAAAAAAACAAATTAGAATATGCAGGTGCACATCGGCCGTTATATTTATTGAGAAATGGCGAATTGTCACAGTATAAAGGAAATAGAAAAGCAATTGGAGGAATTCCTCTTGGGAAAAAACCCGAGTTGGATTTTCAAAACCATATTATTAACTTTGAAGTTGGAGATAAAATTTTTTTCTTCTCAGATGGTTTAACAGATCAACTTGGTGGTATAAATAAACGAAAATATCAGGCGAGTAGAATTAGAGAGCTTTTAACGGAACATTCCGATTTTACTATGGTACAATATTCAAATTTCTTTGCCAGAGATTTTAAAAAGTGGAAAGGAGATAATAAACAAATTGATGATGTACTTTTAATTGGAATTGAATTCTAGCTTCATTATATTTGAATAATAAATTATAATTAATTTTATCTTATGGATGATAATAAAACTGACATTAAAGATTTTCTTGCATTTGCTTATAGTTTCTATAAAACAGTGAAAGAATATAAAATTAATTTAGTTTATGAGGGGGAAATTACACACCAAATAATTAAAGCTTTTACCTCATTAACTGAAACAAATATGGAAATTGATGAAGAATCAACATCCATTCAAAAAAAGGTTTTTCATGTAATGGTTGAGAGTTTACAAAATATTAGTAAACATGCAGATTGTTTGCCAACAGAAAACCAAAGAAAAGAAGGTAAAGGAGTTTTTATGCTCGGTAAAAATGGTGATACATATTGCATCACATCAGGCAATGTAATTAGTAGCACAAAAGTACCGGAAATAAAAAATCAATTAATAAAAATTAACAGTCTTGATAAAGATGGGCTAAAAACACTATATAAACAACAAATAAGAGAAGGAAGGCTAACACAAAAAGGTGGTGCAGGTCTAGGATTTATTGATATTGCAAAGAAAACTGGCAATAAATTAGACTTTAGCTTTTTATCAATTGATGATGAGTTTTCATTTTTTGTTCTTACTTCAACCATTTCTAAAAACATTTAATTATTATTAATTATGGAAGTTATAAAAATTATTGGAACCGACGATACACCTAATGTAATCTTAGATGCAGATAATAACATATTTGAAATTTCCGGGCGTTCATTACCCGAAGATGTTACATCTTTTTATGAGCCAATACTGGATTGGCTAGACGATTACGCAGAAGAAACAAATAAAAAAACAATTTTCGATTTTAAACTTGTTTACTTTAATACCGCTTCATCAAAATTAATTCTTGACATACTTCTTAAATTAGAAGAAATGTACGAAGCCGGAAAAGACGTCCTCGTGCGTTGGCATTTCCCTGATGATGATGAGGATATGGAAGAGGCTGGAGAAGAATACGCAGATATTGTTGAAGTACCTTTCGAGCAAGTAGGTTATTCTTTAGATTAATCTATTAATTGATTATTTAGTGTTATTTCGTCTTTATTAATTGAAGTGGTAGAATGAGTGAAGAAATATTAAAAGCGTTGATGCAATTATTTGCCATAATTGCAAAACAAGACGATGGTATTGAAGCTGGAGAAATTGCTTATGTCAAAATCTTTTTGACACAACAATTAAATGCAGAAACAGTTGAAGAATATCTTGACCTTTTTTACAAACATGCAGGAATTGATAAAAATCAAGATTTAAACGAACAAAAGAATAACAGTAAAAAAAAACTTACTTCTGTAAAAGATTCTGTTCGGATATTAGGTATCTGTAAAAAAATTAATAAAAAGCTTACACAAAAGCAAAAATCCGTTGTTCTTGTAAGACTTTTCGAACTTATTAATGCTGATAGAAAATTTTCCGACCAAAGAATGGCTATTATTAATACCGTAGCCGAAGTTTTTAATATTCCCAGCGAAGAATTTAAAAATATCGAAGCCTTTGTTATCGAAACGGAAACAGATAAGTTGGATGTTGCTAGTATTCTAATTATTAATCACGATGAAAATACATATAAAAATTCAAAATATATACAATCAGTAGCACTTGATAAAAATATTTTTATTCTTCAAATTAAAAGTGTTGATTTATATTTCTTAAAATATACAGGTACTCAGGAACTCTTTTTAAATGGTCTTCCTATAAACAACAAGCGTATTTATCTGTTTCCAAACGGAAGCTCAATACGTTTCCTTAAAAGTAAACCGATATATTATAGTGATGTCGTTTCTCACTTCTTGTCTGATGTTACTTCAGTTAAAATATCATATAATGTTAATAATGTTGAATTTCGTTTCCCAAACGGTGCTATAGGATTACGCGATATTAATATTTCCGAAAAACAAGGAGAACTTGTTGGTATTATGGGCGCAAGCGGTGCCGGAAAAACAACATTGTTAAATGTCTTAACAGGAATGGAAGTTCCCTCAAAAGGAGAAGTGCTTATTAATGGCATAAACTTACATACCGAAAATGACAAAATGGAAGGTGTGATAGGTTATATTCCTCAAGACGATTTGCTTGTTGAAGAACTTACAGTTTATCAGAATCTTTATTTTAATGCTAAACTTTGTTTTAAAAATATTACTAACGAAGAAATTATTGAAATTGTTGAAAAGACTTTATCAAATCTTGGGCTTCTTGAATTAAAAGACCTAAAAGTTGGTTCGCCACTTAACAAAACTATTAGTGGAGGACAAAGAAAAAGGTTAAACATTGCCCTTGAATTAATAAGAGAACCACCAATACTTTTTGTTGACGAACCTACATCCGGATTGTCGTCAAGAGATTCTGAACACGTAATGGACCTTCTAAGAGAGTTAGCTCTTAAAGGGAAATTAATTTTTGTTGTTATTCATCAACCTTCTTCAGATATCTATAAAATGTTTGATAAAATGATAATTGTCGACACAGGCGGTTATTTAATTTATAACGGAAACCCTGTCGAAGCAGTTAAATATTTTAAACAAGCAGATGCTCAAATAAATAGTGAAGTTGGAGAATGCCCAACTTGCGGTAATGTAAACCCCGAACATATTTTTAATATTATTGATGCCGAAGTAGTTGATGAATTCGGTAAATATTCAGGTAAGCGAAAAGTATCACCACCTGAATGGCAAGAACATTATAAAAAACAAATAAAAGAAGAAAAACAGAAGGACGAAGAAGAAGCTCCTCCTAAATCGTTAAACATTCCAAACTGGTTTAATCAATTCCGTATTTATACTTTAAGAGATGTTCTTTCAAAAGTTACTGACAAACAATATGTTTTCATTAACTTAATAGAAGCTCCTCTATTGGCATTTATGCTTGCTTTTACAGTTAAATATATTGTTGATCCTAATTCAAATATATACATTTTTAGAGAAAATGAAAATTTGCCACCATATATCTTTATGTGCATAATTACCGCACTATTTTTAGGTTTTATGGTCAGTGCCGAAGAAATTTTTAAAGACAGAAAGATATTAAAAAGAGAAGCTTTCTTAAATCTTAGTCGCTCAAGTTATCTTATGTCTAAAGTAGTTATACTATTATTCATTTCTGCTATACAATCATTACTTTTTGTTCTAGTTGGTAACTATATTTTAGATATTAGAGGAATGATTTTTGTTTATTGGTTTGCCCTGTTTGCTATCTCGGCATTTTCAAGCATGATAGGATTAATTGTTTCTTCCTCATTCGATTCTGCAGTTACAATTTATATACTTTTCCCATTATTAATAATACCTCACATGGTACTTGGAGGTGCAATGTTTAGCTTTAACAAGCTTAACAAAGTAGTTGGTAGTAGCGATAAGGTGCCTATGTTTGCTGAAATTATTGCTGCTCGATGGGCTTACGAAGCATTGTCTGTATATCAATTTAAAAACAATGAATTTGAAAAACAATATTATGATTATGAAAAGCAAATTAGTGTTTCCGATTTTAAACAAGTTTATTATATACCGGAATTGAAAGATATTGTTGATGATTGTGTTGAAGGAATAAAAAGCAAAAACGATTCAATGAAAATTGTTACCGAAAACAATCTTGAGCTTTTAAGACATGAATTATCAATGGAAATGAAAAATGTTGAAGCTGTAAAATTTAATTTTATTAATCAATTGTATATTGATTCATTTTCTGACTTTGCTGCAATAAATACAACAGACTATTTAGATAAATTACTTCATTATTATACAAAACAATTTACCCAAGCTAGTGGGAAAAAAGAAAAGACAATTAATTATCTTGATAATGTTAAACCAGGGTATTATAATAAAAAGAGGAATGCATATCATAACGAGGCATTATCTAATCTTGTAAAAAAGATTTATGAAAAGAATCAAATTATTAGAATAGATAATCGTCTTGTACAGCAAGTAGACCCAATATACGAGGAACCAACAGTAAATGGATTTTTTGACTTAAGGGCGCATTTTTATGCACCTAGAAAACATTTTATGGGAATCTATTTTGATACTTATTGGTTTGATATAACAATAATTTGGATTATGTCTTTGTTATTATATATAGTGCTTTATTTCAATTTATTAAGAAAAGCATTAAAATTTTTTTCAAAATAATAACTTAGTAATTTTTTATTATAAAATTTTTTTTTACTTTTATATTTAAAATCATTCTTGACTTATGTTTAGGAAATTATTTTATTTAATTATTATTTGTTTGGTTATTGCATCTTGCAATAGAACAAACAATAGCGATGACAATTTCAGCGAAGATATTGAAATTCCTGATTCTATTTTTGACGATAAACCCTTGATGATTTCAGAAGAAGCTATGGGTGATATTATTGAAAACATCTCCTCGCCGGTTGAAATGGCAGCTTTACTAAAAGAAACAGGCGTGCCATTTTCGAAAAAGTATCTTTGTGATGTTAAGCGTATAGATAAACTTAACACTAATTTTAAGAGAGCCTTAAATTTAGGCATTTTAGGTTCCGACCTCGGATATCTAAATATGTATGACAAAACAGGCTCAGTAATGAACAGCATGTCTTCAATTAAAACACTTGCCGATGAACTTAAAATTGGTCAATTTTTCGATTTTGCTACAATTAAGAGATTGGCAGTAAACCACGAAAATCTTGATTCGTTAATGTATATTTCTGTTTCAAGTTTTAATAATATGGATTCTTATCTTCGTGAAACAAACAGAAGTGATATTAGTTCATTAATTGTTGTTGGCACATGGATTGAGGGAATGTATTTCGCAACTCAAGTAGCAAAGGTTGCACCTAATAGTAAAATTGTAGAGCGAATAGGTGAGCAGAAACTTATCTTAAATGATATTTTGCTTATTTTGAAGAATTACCAAAGCGATAAGCATTTTTATAATTTAGTAAAAAATATTGAGCAAATTAAAGAAAGTTATAAAGATGTAAAAATAACTTATACTGTAGGAGAACCGGAATCAAAAGAAATTAACGGAATGTTAATAATTGTTCCTAATGATGAAAGCCATGTAGAAATTTCTAATGAACAGTTGGTAAATATTACAGAGATTATTGAAGAAGTACGTAATAAATTAATTAATTTATAATATGAAAAGAATAATTTTTTATACAATTCTAATATTATTCTTATTTAATAATAATATTTATGCACAGAGTGATGAATTAGTAAATGTATGTGCTTTAGATATTGGGAATGCTACTTATCTTAAGGATTTTAAGGTAAAATTACAGCAAAGTTCTGTAAAGCCCTCACCATCAACAAAATTTTCTGTTTTACTTAATAAAGGAACAATATATCAGCTTAATGTATGTGATGCCGCAGGTTATGAAGGGAAAGCAGTACTGATGCTATTTGACCATAGCAAACTTTTAGGATCAAACCAAAAAGGTGATGGAACTCTTATGAAAGCTTTTGGTTTTCAATGTCAGAAAACTGGAGTCTATAACATCTCTGTATCTTTTAAAAATGGCAAGCAAGGTGCAGCAGTAACAATTTTATCCTACATGAATGTAAAATAATGTGATAATTTGATATTTTTAAGGTGTCGCATAAACGTGACACCTTTTTTTATTGTTTGAAATAAAATATAAATTGTTTAAATTTGATAAGAGATATAAATTTTAAACTTATTTATTTAAAATTTTTATTTGCAATATTACTTTAGTAATTATTCTTATTCAGTTTATTACAATTTTTAGATATGAAAAAACATCTAATTGTATTTTTATTTCTCAATGCTTTTGTATTTAACTCTTTCTCGCAAATACTTGTGCCAAAGGTTAAGGATGACACAACACAGCAACGTATACACAATTTTTTTGGATTTAGTTTAGTGCCAACTCTTAATGGCTCATTAATTACATTTGCAATTGTTAGAGAATTGAGAGATGGGAGCACAAACATTTCTTTTATTTCAAAGGATACTTTTATTCTTCAGGCAATGGGAATGCAAACTTCAAAGGCAAATCCTAAAAAGGAAAGTTTTTTTAAAAAATACAACATTAGCCCGGCTACACTTGAAGAATTATGGAAACTGAGATATTCGCAACATCCTTATAGCCAAAAAAAAATTCTTGGTTGGTCTAATAAAGAATCTATTCCATCTCCAGGGCAAATGATTGAATTAAAAAAATTCGGAATCGAAAATATGTTTAGCTATTGCTATGGAAAAAATGCTTTTGAACTTCTTCAACTTATTCAAGACCCTTCGTGGGTGGCGCGTTACAAGGGGTTATAAATAATTTGCTACAACAAAATATGCCAAAAAAGTTAGAAATGAATAAATAAGATGCAGCTTAACCGGAATATAGTGAGTTGGCAAAATGTTTAATTTTTTATAAACTAAATAAACTAAAAAAAGTTTTTCGAAAAAATATGCAACCACAGTTGCAATTGCAACTCCAATAATTCCCCACAAATTAATAAACAATATACTTAATGAGACATTAATAATTATTTCTAAAACAGAAGCTGAAAGAATAATTTTACTGCGTTTTAATCCGATTAAAATTGTTTGAGGGAAAATCATTCTGCTAACAATCAACAATAAGTAAATATTAAAAATATAAGCACTTTCAACAAAATTATTATTAAAAATAATTGGATATAACCATATACTAACAAACAGCAAAACTATAGTAACAGGGAATAGTAAGTGCATAAATTGTTTTGACTTATTTCTAATCATTCTCAATGAAGAGCTCAAATTAATTTTTCCTGAAAATTCAGGAATCATTGCATTACTAAAAGCATTGGCAAGAATAACAACTAAAGGAAATTCGCGGGCGCCATATTGGAAAATTGCAAATTTGGCAGAATCGTAATAATACGACACTAAAAAACCATCAATATATTTTGCCGATCCACTCAATAAAGAGCTTAATACTAAAGGATATGCCAAATGAATATGTTCTTTAATAAATTGTATTGAGATAACAAAATTAGCATATCTGCTTAAAAGAAATAGTAACCAAATTATTCTAAGCGCAGAGATTAAGATTAAACCCCATAAGCAGTATTCAATTCCATAGCCAAAAATAGACGGTAAAGCAACTAATAAAAGTTGTAATGAAAAAGAAATAAATGAATATTGAATAATTTGTTTTGGCTTGTTTTTTAATAAATAAAAATATGTAATAAAATATGATGGATTGCTAATCAAAATATAAATTAACAATAAGTTAAAGTATTTTATTGGTTGAGAATTATTTAAAAGTTGTGATAGATATGTTTTGAAAATCAAAACAAAAACAAAAGCTAAAATGCTGAAAAAGCATATGAGTAAAAAGGCATTAAAAAATTCAGGCGACTTATCATGATTTATTGCAGGGGGTTTGTTAAAAGTTTTATTGTTGCCATATAATGGCAAAAATGATTGTGTTAATCCTGAAATCCAAAAAAAACTTACAGCACTTGCAATAAATAATAATTTTTCATAAGCTCCAATGTCAGATGTTGTAAGCTGTGTCTTGGTAAAAATTACTCCAATTAAAAATAAAGTTACAAATCTTATTAATTGCGAAATTTGAAGACTGGATATGTTATTGATATATTTGTTTAGTTTCAATTGAATTTGTTTTTTCTACAAATTTAATTTTTATTAGAACAAAGCAAAAAAGTATTTTTTATTAATAATTATTGAGAACGAAAATAATATTGTAAATTCGACTAAAGCAGTTGGTTTTATTGATGTTTTTTTAACATAGTAAAGATCTTTGAATAAGATAAAAAATAGTTAATTATTTTTTTATCATATAAATAAATAATTATCTTTGCACCACCAAAATGGTGGACGTAGCTCAGTCGGTTAGAGCACCGGATTGTGGTTCCGGGGGTCGTGGGTTCGATTCCCATCTTCCACCCATTTAAAGACTGTCTTTTGCTAGGCAGTCTTTTTTTTATTATTTTAGCCAGATATAAATTAATTAAAATTAATATATGAAGTTAATATCTACATTTGTTTTTTTGTTTTTTGTTTTTATATCAAATGCTCAAATTAATCATACATCAAAAAGAAAAATAAACGAAATAGAAAAAGACAAAAGATATTTTGAAAATACCTTTCTTGAGGATTTTGAAACAAATTTTAAAGATGACAATGCAAATTATTTAGTAAATACAATACCTTGTTATATTCCATCGTGGTTATTAAATGTACCAAAACCCACGAAAGATTTTATATATGCACTTGGCATGTCTGATCCTGGCATGGATACCGTTGATGCAACTGAATTAGCTTCAATTAGAGCAAAAAGCATTGTTGCTTTATTAAATAATTCAAACATTAGAACTGTTACCGACTTTTATTCAAATTTAAAAAGTAATGCAAACGAAAATATGTTTGAATATTACAGTCAAATACTTGCTTCTTGTAAAGTTGGAAATGATTCAATAATTAATAGTTTTTATACAAAATATAATGAAGCAATTGTGTTGCTTAGAATTCCATTAAATGAAAAAAAAACAGCCAATTATGATTTTATATCCTTCGATTGTAAATTGTATAAAATGGATATGAACATGGAATATGCAACTCAATATGAAGCCATGTTTGAGATCGATGCAAATAAATATAATCAAGATACTTGCCTTAACAGCCATTATATTTTGACCGAAGTAAATAACAATGTTGACATTTTAGCTGAGTATATGGATAATAAAATCTCAATCCCAAATTATTATTTTAATTACAAAATTTCGGTAAGCGATAGTAGTAACCAATTAATTGCCGATAATGGACTTTGGAAAGAATATATAAAATCTATATTGTTTAAGGTATTAAATTTATCGCAAATAAATTCTGTAAAGATTAAAACTATGGCAGAGAATTATTCGCCTATTTATGAGAAGATGACACGTGAAGTTTCAAACAATAATTTACAATTTAATATTGATAATATTCAGATAATTGACAACAAATTAAAAGTGGATTTAAGTATTTGCCCTGATAATTAATAATTTTGGTTTTATGAATTTAGTGATATGTAAAACCTAAAACAAGGCTTTGAAATAATCATACGATTTCAATATATGTGAACCATACCAAGAGAACATCTCGCCATCAACAAATTTTATTTTTGAGAATGGCAACTTGTCTTTAATTTCTTTTGCATCGTTGGCATTAAATGAATAAGGTTCCGATGATAATAATACAAAATCAGGTTTAGCTTTTTTTATATCGTTAAGGCTTATTCTTGGATAATGTTCGGTTTTATCGGCAAAAATATTTTCTAAGCCGCACATTTCAATCATATCATTAATAAAAGTGTTTTGGTTAATTGTGATATACGGATTTTTCCAGATTAAATAAGCAATTTTAATGTTTTTTTGTAGAATCTTGAAGTTGTAAAATTTATCAATAATTTTTTTGTTTATTTCTTTAGCTTTTTCAATTTTGTTGGTCAGTTCACCAAGGTTTTTTATTAAATTTAATGCTTCGTCAAATTGCTTTACATCGCTAATCCAAACATTGTGATTTTTTGATAATTGAATGATTTCGTCTTTGTCGTTTTCTTCTTTGTTGGCAATTATTAAATCAGGGTTGAGCAAATTTATTGTTGCAAAATCAAGCTTTTGAACGCCGCCGACAACTGTTTTGTTTTTTATTTGTTCTTTTGGATGAACACAATATTTTGTTATTCCGACTACTTCTTTGTTCAATCCTAAATCGAATAATAGTTCGGTAATCGATGGTACCAGCGAGATAATTCGCTGAGGAGGGTAGTTAATTATAATTTTTTTAGATAAATTATCTACAAATTCCTTTTTCATTACAAAGATTTAGTCTTTTTTTGCATCTTAGAACAAATGTAATATATTTAAAGTTTGAGTCTACTCCGAAAAGTCTTTATAGCCGTCATTGCGAGGATGAAGCCCAAAGCAATCTGTTGATAATCAACACATAAGGATTGCTTCACCGACGGTTGGCGGATTGCAATGACGAAAAACATTTTTCTGAGTGAACTCAAGTTTAAAAGTATAAAGTTTTTGGTAAAATAACAATTTTTTTCGTTCTTTCGGATTTGCAATCCGAAAGTTCTGTGTAATGTTTTTTTATTTATAATTTTAAATTATAAATTTGAAAAAGTGGTGATAAAGCTGTTAGAATGCTAAGCATTTCGACAAATCGGGACAAGCTCTTACAGCGTATAAAATTAAAGTTGAATCCACTCCGAAAAGTCGCTAAGCGGCTATAAATTGATAACTTTAGTTTTCGGAGTAGTCTCAAAGTTTAATAATTGAACAATTAATCCGACTCTTCCAGATCTTTAAGATTCTGGAAGGTCTAACAATGTAGCAATATAACAATTGAACAATTAATTCGACACTTTTGGGTCTTTCAGATTCTGGAGGTTTGAACAATTTAATCAATTACATTTTTATAAAAAGAGGAAGCAAAACTTTATGATATCAGTTAATCAACTAACAATTGAATTTGGAGGGTTTGAGTTATTTAAAAATATTTCGTTTGTTATTAATTCAAACGACAAAATAGGATTAGTAGGGAAAAACGGAGCAGGAAAAACAACTTTACTTAAAGCAATTGTTGGTTTGCAAAAAGCCACAAAAGGCGGTGTTGCCGTGCCACAAGACACAACTGTTGGTTATCTGCCACAGCATATGATTCTTAATAAAGGGAAAACTGTTATTGATGAGACTTTAGCTGCTTTTGCAGATGTTTTAGATATTGAAGATGAGATAAAAATAATAAATCATCAAATTATTAATCGTGCTGATTATGAATCAAACGATTACATGAACTTAATTAACCAACTGACCGAAAAAAACGAACAGTTTAATATTCTTGGAGGTAATACTCTTCATGCCAATATAGAGCAAACATTAACAGGACTGGGTTTCTCAAAAGAAGATTTCATCAGACAGACAACGGAGTTTAGCGGTGGCTGGCGAATGAGAATTGAACTTGCTAAAATACTATTGCAAAAGCCGGACTTAATTCTATTAGACGAGCCAACTAATCATCTCGACATTGTATCTATTCAGTGGCTCGAAGATTACTTAAAAAATTACAAGGGTGCTGTATTGTTGGTTTCACACGATAGAACATTTCTTGATAATATTTCAAGCCGGACGATTGAAATTTCAATGGGTAAAGTTTACGATTATAAAGTTTCATATTCAAAATTCAGGGTTTTACGAAAAGAGCGAATTGAACAACAACTTGCAGCTTATAAAAACCAACAAAAGAAAATTGAAGAAACAACACAATTTATTAATAGGTTTAGATATCAGGCAACAAAGGCTGTGCAAGTGCAATCGCGAATTAAGCAACTTGATAAAATGGATATTATTGAAATTGATGTTGACGATTCTTCTTCAATAAAATTTAGATTTCCACCGGTACCGCGTTCGGGCTTGGTCGTTATTGAGACTAAGCATTTAGTAAAAAAGTACGATGACAAATTAGTATTAAACGATATTAATTTTACTATAGAAAGAGGTGAACACATTAGTTTTGTCGGCAAAAACGGAGAAGGTAAAACCACACTTTCAAAAATTATCTGCGGTCAATTGCAATATGATGGTGAGATGAAAATCGGGCATAATGTTAATGTCGGGTATTTTGCACAAAATCAGACAGATATGTTAGATAAAAACAAAACTGTTTTTCAAACTATTGACGATGTTGCTGTTGGTGAGATTCGAACAAAAATTCGTGATATTTTAGCGGCTTTTTTATTCAGAGGCGACGATATTGACAAAAAAGTGCAGGTGCTTTCAGGTGGCGAAAAAGCAAGACTGGCATTTATAAGACTGTTACTACAACCATATAATTTATTAGTGCTTGATGAGCCTACTAATCATCTCGATATTCAATCGAAAGATATTATTAAACAGTC